>DMBA01000238.1:9356-11106 GCA_003446315.1 Ruminococcus sp.
TATCAGTATCAGAATTTCTGGTTCTCCGCTGATGCAGAACAGATCGCAAACCGGGTTGTCTCGGTTTATAATGAGAATAATTTTGCGAATCTGAATGAATTTCAGGTTACATGGGAATTGCTGAAAAACGGTCAGGTCATCAGCAGCGGCGATGCAGAAGAACTCGATGTCGCTCCGCTGACCCGCGGCACGATCCGTGTGCCGTTCACAATGCCTTCTGCCATCTCTGCCGGCGATGAATTCCAGTTGAATGTATCGGTTGCGGCAAAAGACGGCACCGATATGGTTCCTGCCGGCACAGAGCTTTCTTACGGTCAGTTCTCCGTTCCTGCGGCTGCTCCGAAATATACGCCGCAAAACAATCCTTCGGAGATCGCAACGGAAAATGCGGGCAGCGATCTGACTGTCTCCGGCAAGAATTTCAAGCTGGCGATCTCCCGTTCCACCGGCTTGATTACATCCTATTCCTATGAAGGCGAAACGCTGCTGGAATCCGGCCCCACCCCGAATTTCTGGCGCGGAAACGTCGAAAACGACGGCGGAAATGCATCCCGCAAACTGTTTGATACCGCATGGCGCGGCGCAATGAACGGCGCGAAGGTCAGCAGCATTGATACCGATGAACTGGACGGCAATCCGATCATTCGCGTCAATCTGACACTCCCGAATGCCGGCAATACCGCTGTGCAAATGGTCTACACGATCGACGGAACCGGTGCAGTAACCGTTTCCATGCAGGTCGATGCAACCAGATCCGGACTCGGCAATTTCCTGCGTGTCGGCTCGATCATGACGCTGCCGGCCGGCTTCGAAAATGTCACATGGTACGGAAACGGCCCTGTGGAAACCTTCAATGACCGCAAAACGAACGGTCGCCTTGGCATCTGGAACAGCACCGTTTCGGAAATGTTCTATCCTTATATGAAAGCCGATGACACGGGCAATCTCACCGGTGTCAAATGGATCGCCGTGCAAAGCGAAAAGCATCAGCATGGACTGGTGATTGCCGCAGAAACACCCGCAGAAGCCAGCGCACTGCACTTCATGCCGGAGGATTTCGATTACGCACAGCATCCTTATGAGCTGCATCCGCGCAAGCAGACCTATCTGAGTCTGGATTACGGCTCTATGGGTACCGGAAGTGCGACCTGCGGTCAGGGCACACTTCCGCAGTATCAGCTCCCCAGCAGCCGCATCTATGCTTGGACATATACGATCATTCCGGCAGATAAGGACAGCAATGCCGGTCAACTGAATGAATATACCAAGCCTTACCGCCGCACCAATACCTATATTCAGGAACAGAGCAGTCACGGCTATCTGATCCCGATTGCAGAAACCGCCCGCCTGAAAGAGACCGAAAACGGCACATATGCCGTCGGCAGCATTGATATCCCCTATCGTGCAGCGGTCGATGCCCTCACGAACGGCAAGCGCTCCTTCACGCTGGAAGCAAATGTCATCCCGACCGGCAATCCGGATTATAACATGTTCCTCGGCAAAGGCGATTATGCTTTTGCGCTCCGTGCGACCCCGAATTCGCTCGATTTCTTCATCTATGACGGCGCATGGCAGATGGTATCTTACACCATGCCCGATTCCATGAAGGCAAACTGGCTGTATCATCAGCATCAGGTCGCAGGCGTATTTGACGCAGCTTCGGGCAAATTGCTCATCTATGCTGACGGAAAAATGCTCGCAGAAAAATCCATCTCGACAAGCGGCGTTCGCGCATCTGATTTCGATTTGA
>DMBA01000238.1:11294-11718 GCA_003446315.1 Ruminococcus sp.
GATGCGGTCGTGCTCTGGATAGATTTCAGCAAACAGCCCGCAGCGCCGGAACTGAAAGTCACACTCCTGGGCGATGTCAACTGTGACGATGACGTAGACGTTGCAGATGCAGTGCTCCTTGCGCGGTTCTGCGCAGAGGATAAAGAAGCCATCATCACAGAACAGGGCTTCCTCAATGCAGATATGGATGAGAACGGCAAGATCGAATCCAATGACACCATCACAATTCTCAAGAAAATCGCACGCCTGATCTGATATCGGGCAGCAAAAATCCCCTCTGCATCCTGTTTTTCGGGTGCAAAGGGGATTTTCTTTCATGTAAATCAGAATTTGCGGGCAGTGCCCGCCGCCATTGATCTAAAGCTTTCCGGAAGCGTTATTCGCATCTTTCAGTACACTGGTTTTCGGAAGCTTATTGCTGTAA
>DMBA01000373.1:0-2133 GCA_003446315.1 Ruminococcus sp.
CGGATTCGCTTAGATACGGCTTCAGGCGCTCCGCACTTTTTCCCATTTTGCTGCCGCCGGATGTCGCAAAAATCGCAATTTTCTTCCCCGAAAAATCATACTGTTTGAGAAATGTCCGGATGATGTTCGGCGCACCGCCGTACCAGATCGGGAAGCCGATCAGGATCAGGTCATATGCCGCCGGATCCGGACATTTGCCGGCGATGGGGACATCTTTTTTGCCCAGTTTCTCCTTATTGCAGCGTGCAAACGGATTCTTCCAGAAAATATCTGCCTCGGTATAAGGCGTTTCCGGCACGATGGCAAAGGTATCGGCACCGATTGCCCCGGCAAGCCGTTCCCCGACCTGCTTTGTGATGCCGCCCGCGGAAAAATAAGTGACCAGAATCCTACGCATATACATGCTCCTTTCGGTTGGGCAGAACACCGGAAATTGTCTCGTTCTGCTGCGGAGAAGTCTGTTTGTCGAATGAATCGGCGGTTCTGCTGTTGTTATGCTTTGCTTTGCGCTTCCGCATATTCTTTGCAATATGCTTGCAGTTTTTCACGCAGATATTCATAGCGAAGGCGTTTTTCTTCCTTGGCAAAATGCACATCCCGCGATTGCTCCGGCTGATTCTCATAACAAAGCACCTCATCGCCGAACTGCTCGCTTGTCAGATCAAATGTGCAGCCGCCCACAATATTGAAGCAATGATAATTGCCGCCCTGCCGCAGAATGCCGTGCACTTTTCCGCCGAACAGATCCTGCGCAAGAAATGCGGTGATGGAGCATTGCCCGAGGGTGGGGTTGCCTGCGTGCCATTTTTCCCGCATGCGCGGCGCACATGTTTCTGCACACCAGATATGCAGCAGCGCATCATAGAGTGCCTGCGGTGTGCGGATGCAGGCAAATGCTTCCGGCGGCTGATGCTCCGGAACCGGTTGGCATTCCCAGCCGTAATATTGATAGTTTTTCATAAGAATCTCCTTTGTGTGCAAACGGTTATTGTCATTATACAACATATATGCAAAAATAGCAAGCCCGATCACAAAAAAATCCCCCGATTCCGTCAAAGGCATCGGGGGATTCGGCGATTACTTCTTAGCCGGCGTAGTCTGCGCCGAGCTGGAGTGCACGCATATTATTATCAATGGTATGTGCACGCTTTGCCGGTGTATTCTTTTCGAGTGCCTTGCGGACAGTCTCGAAGGAGAAGATGCCGGTCTCGTGCAGCAGCTTGCCCAGCAGGACGATATTTGCACCCTTTGCAAGGTTGTTGTCGTCTGCGAGCTGTGTTGCCGGTACATAGAATGTATCAATATCGGTGCGGTCGGTCTTCTGTGCGACCATGGAGCTGTCTACAAATGCTTTTCCGCCCGGCTTGACTGTCGGCATAAATGCATCGAAGGACGGGCCGTTCAGGACGACGAGCAGATCCGGTTCCAGCACCTGCGGCGAACCGATCGGCTCATCGGAGATGCAGACGGAGCAGTTGCACTTACCGCCGCGCATTTCCGGGCCGTAGCTCGGAAGCCAGGAAATTTCCTTGCCCTCAAACAGAGCACAGTAAGCGAGCAGCTTTCCGGCAAACAGAATGCCCTGTCCGCCGAAGCCCGCAAGCAGAATTTCATAGGTCATTTTGTGCCACCTCCCATTGCGAGCTTATCCGCATTGACTTCTTCCAGTGTAACATCCTTGTATACGCCCAGCGGATAATACGGGATGCACTCCTCCTGAAGACGCTTGATGCATTCCTTCGGTGTCAGACCCCAGTTGGACGGACATGTGGACAGCACCTCAACGATGGAGAAGCCATTGCCCTTCTGCTGGTTCTCAAACGCCTTGCGGATCATCTTCTTGGTTTCGCGGATATGCGGAACGGTGTCAACAGAGGTGCGGACTGCAAGTGCAGTACCATCCAAAGTTGCGAGCATTTCGCAGACATGGATCGGATAACCTGCCTTACGCGGATCTCTGCCGTAAGGAGAAGTTGTGGTGACCTGACCCGGCAGGGTGGTCGGTGCCATCTGACCGCCGGTCATGCCGTAAGTACCGTTATTGACGAAAATGACAACGATATTTTCACCGCGGGTTGCTGCATGGACAGTTTCCGCAGTACCGATCGCAGCAAGGTCGCCGTCGCCCTGATA
>DMBA01000373.1:2255-8971 GCA_003446315.1 Ruminococcus sp.
CCGTGCGGTGCTTCGATCATATCACAGTTGAAGTAGTTATAAGCAAATACCGAGCAGCCAACCGGGCATACGCCGACAGTTGTGCCTTCAATGCCCATCTCGTCGATGACCTCTGCAACCAGACGGTGGATGATACCGTGGGTGCAGCCTGCGCAATAGTGCAGACGGACATCGCACAGGGAATGGGGTCTTTCAAATACAACAGCCATTACTGTGCACCTCCGTTCAGCTTTCTGAGTTCCTCCAGAACCTCATTCGGGGAAGGAACGACACCGCCGGTTCTGCCATAGAAGGATACCGGGATCTTGCAGTCAAGTGCCAGCTTGACATCATCGACCATCTGACCCATATTCATCTCAACAGACAGCACTGCCTTTGCCTGCTTTGTCGCATCCTGAAGCTGCTGCTTCGGGAACGGCCAAAGTGTGATCGGGCGGAACAGACCTGCTTTGATGCCTTCTGCTCTTGCCTTGTTGACGGCGGATTTTGCGATACGGGATGTTGCGCCGAATGCGGTTACGACGATATCGGCATCGTCACACAGATAACATTCTGCATCAGACTCTGTTTTCTCGATCACTGCATAGCGCTCATAACGCTTTTTGACCTGTTCTTCGAGGTCGGCAGCTTCAATATAGAGCGAATTGACAATGTGATGCTCACGCTTCATCTCTGTGCCGCATGCAGCCCAGGAGGAATTGTCAGCGCCGTTTGCGGAAATCTCCGGGAATTCGACCGGCTCCATCATCTGACCGAGCAGACCGTCGGAAAGCAGCATGACCGGCATACGGTACTTTTCAGCGAGATCGAATGCACGAACGACCATGTTCACGACTTCCTGAACAGAATTCGGTGCAAGGATAATCAGACGGAAATCGCCGTGACCCAAACCCTTTGTTGCCTGCCAGTAATCCTGCTGGGAAGGCTGGATGGAACCAAGACCCGGGCCGCCGCGCTCCACATTGACGATCAGACAGGGAACGTCAGAACCTGCAATATAAGAAATACCTTCGGATTTCAGCGAAATTCCGGGGGAAGAAGAAGATGTCATGACACGGGTTCCGGTGCCGCCTGCACCCAGAACCATATTGATTGCTGCGACTTCAGATTCAGCCTGAAGGAATACGCCGCCGCGCTTGGGCATCTGCTTGGAGAGATACTCGGAAAGCTCGGTCTGCGGAGTAATCGGGTAGCCAAAGAAACACTTGCAGCCTGCGCGGATTGCCGCCTCGGCGAGTGCCTCATTGCCTTTCATCAAAACTTTTTCCAATGAAAACAATCCTTTCCGTTTTATTTTTCAATTACGATGGCACAATCCGGACACATCATTGCGCACATGGCACATCCGATGCACTTGCTGTCATCGGTACAATAGGCGGTAAATACGCCTTCCTTGTTGCGTTTCTCATGCTGAATTGCAACAATCTGCTTAGGACATGCAGTTGTGCAAAGCTCACATCCCTTGCAGCGGTCGAAAATGACACTCATTTTTGCCATAGGTGTTACCATTCCTTTCTTTTGGAGTTTGTTTGAGGCTCAAGGGTTGCAGTCCGGACGGCGCACTCTCAAAACCTTCAACCCATATTATATCACATTCCTGCGATTTTTGCAATAGGGGGCATCGCATTTTTGCATACATGTACAATTGTCATATCGTTTCTGATGCAAAAAAAGCCCGAAAGCAGGGCATTTCGTCTGCTTTCGGGTTCTGTTTTCGTTAAGATGCTGCGGGATCTCAGCTTTGTTTTGCATTGATCCATGTGCCGGTCAGTCCGTTGTAGATCAGGATCACGCCGCAGATCCGGACAAGATTCTTGATGGATGAGATCGGGTTGCTGAACACGAAAATACCTGCGATAATGGTCACAACGGAAAGTGCAGCCATAATGATCCAACTGGAATCACCGGATTTTTTTGCCTCCAGTGCTTTCACCAAATGCGAGACACCGCTGATGATGATGACTGCGGCTGCAAACAGCGGCAGCACGGATGCGATAAAGCCGGGGAACAGCAAAACTGCTGCACCTGCGATGATCGCAACGATTGCACCGGCAAAGGATGCCTGCGATGCACTGCTGTCTTTCAGGCAGGACAGGATCTTTGCGACACCGTACACGATCAGTACGATACCGACAAAACGCAGAAGTGTTGCGAGTGCGGTTCCGGGCATCAGGACAAGGATGATGCCGATGATCGTCATAATCAGTCCTGAACTCATATTCAAGTTTTTCATAGCGAATACCTCCTTTTTTCTCTGTTGTCACTATTATACCCGAAACTGCTTGAAAAGGCAATGGTTTTCACCAAACCTTTATTAAAACTTCATTTTTCATCCGGAAGCAGTGCAAACCAGCCTTTCAGCGTCTTTTTTTCGATTCTGGTAAACATAATTTCAGAAAGCGCCGGCATGGATTCTTTCAGATAATCCAGCAGTGCAGCATTTTCTGCATATGGCTCGTGTTCCAGAACAGCGGTCAGATCGGCGCAAAGCTGCGCTGCTGTGCTGTTTTCGTATGCGGCTTCAAGCTGTGCCGTTTCTGCGGCGGTCACGGCGAATGCGGCATCTGTTCCGCCGGCAAGTGCGGCGGTCAGGCGGTGACGCAGGGCAAGTTCTGCGATGTTTTCGGCGATCATCTCCGGATCTGTCAGGTAATTTTGCGCATAACGCTGCATCAGATCCTGCACTTCTGCTTTATCATAGTATTCCAGCAGTTCTGCTTCCCGCAGCAGCGCAGTATAATAACGATGTACGCCAAGCACACCGCTTTCTGTGACGGGGCGCTCTGCCAGCAGCGGATATGTAAATTGAACCTTTGTATCGACGGCACGGAATCTTGCATCATATTTGGTGCAGAACTGTTCGAAATCTTTCAGTAAGCCGCGGAAAAATGTGGTCTGGTAAGGCTTCATTTTCAGATAAGCCTGACGGAAATGTGCTTTCGCTTCTTCATAAAGCTGCAAACTGCGGAGCTGCCCTGCGTCCAATAATACCGAAAGCGGCTGACTGCGCAGCGCATCCTCTGCTGCTGCATCGGAATGCAGCTCCAGCAAAATGACATCCAACTGACAGAATACAGATGCATAAAAAGCCTCTGCCTGCTTGCGTGTGACTGTCCCGCTTTTGCCTTTTGTATATGCGGCGGCACGCTCTGCGGCAGCTTCATGCAGCCCTTTGCGCAGGGCTTCCAGTGTTTCTGCCGGGATGCTGCCGGCGGCTGCTGCATGACGGAGCAGAGCAAGCGTATAATCCCGATGCGGCAGCGCCTCTGCCTGCTGTCCGGAAACGATCAATTGTTCCATGCTGTCTGCTCCTTTCCGTTTGCCGCTTCATCTTCGGCTTCCCATGCTTCAGCCTGTGCTTCCCATTCTGCTTCCTGCTGCGGACTCGGCAGCAGCAGCTCCGGATTGCGCATCAGCACTTCGCTCAGTTCTTCAGCATAACTGCCGCGGGTGTGCTCTGCATAATCCCAGTCGTAATCCCGGACATAATTGCCGAACATATCCTTATGCAGCGCTTCCCGATACATATAATCATAAGTCTGTTCTTCGTATTCCGTTTCGTAGATGCTTTCTTCTTCTTCCTGCATCAGTTTATCGGCATAAAGCGCTCGCATTTCCGGATCGCCCTCTGCGGCTGCCGCTTTTTTGCGCTTCGCTGCACGGTATTCCAGCAGCCGGCGCATGCCCGTCACGACGATCCGTTCCATTTGTGTCTGCATTTCGGCACAGTCGCCGCAGCAGGACGGGCTGACATAAAACTGATACATATAATCCAGCAGCGCATTGTCAGAAAGATAACATTCCGGATCGTCGGATGCATCATAAAGCGCCTGCAAATCGCCTTTGATCTGATAAAACGCTTCCGTCAGGGATGCAATGCGCTGTGCGTAATACGTTCCCAGATATCCGGACGGCAGGAATTTGTGGATCAGACGCGGCACAATGCTGTCGCCGAACTGCACAAGCTCCTCATCTTTGATTGATTTTTTTGCAGTAGATACAAGCATTTCTGCTTCATCCGGCGTGAGCTGAATGCCGTAACTGCTCCATGCTTCCTGATTTGTTGCGAGAATATGATTTTTCTGTGCAGCCGGTGTGAGCAGACCGAATGAATCTGCAAGGGAAAGTGAAAAATCCATAGCCTTCGCTCCTTTCGTTTTGCTGTCCCTCTTGACAGCAGGAAGAAAATGTGTTATAATAGAACCAACAATTCAGTAAAATGGGTCAGATATCGGCTTTCCGATATCTGGATAATATCATATTATAACACGGAACCGTATTGCTTGTCAAGCGATACGGCTTTTTTCGTCGATTTTTCCGGATATCTGCCTGTGATGTGCAATGCCGCATGATACCCTTGACAAAAAGCTGAAAATATAATATAATCATAGCAATATACAAAAGAAAGGTTGGCGATCATAAGAATGGAAACTGACGGAGACCGATTATGGATGGTGATCGGGCTGCTCTGCGTGCTGGCTGTATTGCGTGCGTGGTATTCTGCATGCGAAACGGCTTTGACCGAGATCAATGATGCGGTCGTGAAGGCAAGGGCGGCGGAACATAAAGCGTGGGAACCGCTGAACCGTCTGATCGAAAATCCGACCCGTATGCGGCGCTGCTTTACGATGCACCGCATCTTCTCTGCACTCATCATCGGCATGATCTGCTGGCTGCTCTGCGGCAGCAAAATTGCGGAACTGTTTCCGTTTCAGGGCGGTTCCATGATCGCGGCGCTGCTGCTGACAATCGTGCTGATGCTGCTGATGGCGATTCTGACCGATCTGTTTCCGAAACGCATTGCAAGACACTGGACGGAACGGATCGCACGCATTGCTGTGCCCTCTGTGCGCGGTCTGATGCTCCTGCTGACCCCTTTCTGGGTGATCGCTTCCGGCGGAACTGCCGTTCTGTGCAAAATGTTCCGGATCCCGGTCAAAGACAGTGTGGATGTGGTCACAGAGGAAGAGATCCGGCTGCTGGTGGATGCAGGAAACGAAACGGGCGGCATCGAGGAAAGTCAGCGGGAAATGATAAACAATATTTTTACATTTGATGATGTTCCGGTTTCCGATGTGATGACGCACCGGAAGGATATGACTGCCGTTCCGAAAGAAGCAATGGCATCTGAAACGGCGAAAATTGCAATGGAAGAAGGCTTTTCAAGAATACCGGTCTATGAAAACCACATTGATACGATTGTCGGGATCGTGCTGGTGAAAGATCTGCTGCCGCTGGTCGGGAAAGCAGAGGATTGCCCGATCCGGGAACTGATGCGGGAAGCGTGCTTTGTGCCGGAAACTGCAAAATGCCGTGATGTCTTTCAGCAAATGCGGAGAGATAAAGTGCAGCTTGCGATCGTGGCGGATGAATACGGCGGAACTGCCGGCATGGTCACGATGGAAGATCTGCTGGAAGAGATCGTCGGCAGCATTCAGGATGAATATGACGATGAAGAAGCAGAATTTACGGAGCTTTCTGAAGGCGTGTATTCGATTGCGGGTTCTGCGGATCCGGAAGATATCCTGCCGAAGCTCGGCGTGAAGTGCGAGGCGGATGATGCATATGACACAATGAGCGCATTTGTGGTGCATCTGCTTGGCAGAGTGCCGGAAACCGGCGAACGGCATACCGTGGAACAGGACGGCGTGCGCTATACGCTGCTTTCCTATGAGGATAACTGGATCAGCCGGATTCAGGCGGAAAAAATCGGAGAAAGGGAGATCCATGCCGAGGCGAAGTAAAATGATTCTGATTGTCCTGATGTTCGGCGCACTGATGGCAATTATTTTCACGATGTCAATGCGATACGGCTTTTTGCGTACCTATGCAAACGGGCTGAAATCCGGTGAAGCTGCCTTGCGGTATCCGTATATGCAGTTGAATGCAAAAGAGAAAAAACTCTATGCGGCATTGTGCGATGCGATGGAACATTACAGGGAAATACTCGTTTTGCCTGCTGTTTATCCGAAATCAGTCTATGAACGGGTGTATCTGCTGGTGACGGAACAGGAACCGGAATACTTTTATATTGACGATATTTATGAGACAGCGGATCAGATGGCGACAGTCAATTTGTTCTATGATGTAAATGAAACAGAAGTGAAAAGTATGAAAACGCGGCTGGAATATGCGGCGGATCAAATCGCGGAAAAGGCGAATGCGGAAACAACAGTATTCGGCAAGCTGACCGTGATCCATGATGAGATCTGCAAAGGATGTAAATATTCCGACGGCGCACATCAAAATGATGCTTACGGATGCCTTGTGGAAGGCAAAGCAAAATGTGAAGGATATGCAAAAGCATTTTTATATACCGCAAGACGCGCCGGATTGCCGGTCATGAATGTAACGGGCACAAACGGGAACGGTGAAAACCATGTTTGGAATATCGCAGAGATCGACGGAAGCTATTATAATATAGATGTAACGTGGGATGACGATGAGGCATTTCGCGGAAAGATCGCGCATAGCTGCTTTGCGGTATCGGACGAGGGGTTCGAAGACCATATTGCGGATCTGCGGATCTATCAGCCGCCGGCTTGCACGGACGATACGAATACATGGTATCATCAGAACGGGCTGGTTGCAGCGGATTCATTGGAATTTGCAGAGCTGATCCGGAATTGGCAGGGTGATAAGGCAATGGTTGAATTGCTTTGCGAGGATGAACTGATATATGACAGAATGGCAGCGAAAATAACAGGCGATTCCGG
>DMBA01000359.1 GCA_003446315.1 Ruminococcus sp.
CTGGACGGCGCAGAATGGATCCAGACTGCGTGTGATTCCAAAAAGTTTGCAGGCGATGAAGCGGCATTCAAAGCAGGCGCGGATATTTCCGCTTTTGTCGCGCTGGATACCCGTGTCACTGTTCCGGCATGGCTCGGAGACTGGACAAAAACTACGGATACTCTCACCGACGACGGCGAGCCGCAGGTGACCTATCAGCTTTATAAAAAGGATTTTGCAGCAGGTCAGACCGTCACGCTTGGCGAAGTCAATCAGGCAAGCTGTGTCAATTATGCTGTTGCAGTCACTGCACAGCAAAAAACGCCGGTAATCGGCGACATCAATGCAGACGGTATCTGCAACAAGACTGATCTTGTTATGATGCGCGATTATCTGCTGACAACCGGAATCCTGACGCCGGAGCAGGGCGCGATCGCTGACATGAACGCTGACGGCAAACTGAATGCCGTTGATCTCACGCTGCTGAAGCAACTGCTCATGAAATAATACAAAGTCCGCTGCCTGATTTCCAATCAGACAAAGGAGGGATTTACTTGAAAAAGCATCCGGTAATCTGTATTGCAGTGATGCTTGCGATACTGCAATACAGCGTTTACCTGCCGGCTTCGGCAGAATCTGCGAAGTATCTGCGCGGTGATCTGAATTCTGACGGGAAGCTCGATGCCTGTGATCTCACGCTGCTAAAGCACGGATTGATGTCGGAATTTGAATCGCCGTCCGCACAGATCGCGGATGTCAATGCAGACGGCATCACAGACCGGAACGATGCCGAAATGCTGCGGGATTACCTGCTGACGAAAATCGACTGCTTTCCGGAGCAGTATGTTATTGAGCCGGATGCGCCGCAGATCCAGCCGCTCTCCGGCAGCCGGAAGATGGAATACCTCAGCCGAGGCGTCAGCGCGGTCAGCAACGGGAAAGGCGTATTTGTGAGCTGGCGTCTGCTCGCGGATGACCCCGCAGATATTGCATTCAATGTCTACCGCACAACGGACGGCAAAACCGTCAAGGTCAATGACAAGCCGCTGACCGGCGGCACCAATTTCACGGACAGCAAGGCTGATCTGAAAAAGGATCAGACCTATACCGTCAAGGCGTTCATCGGCGGAAAGGAGTTTGACACGGACGGCAGCGATACGCTCCCGGCGAATTCTACGGCGAATGTCCGCATTGTGAATATCAGGAAGGGCAGCACAATACATTTTGTCTGGGTCGGCGATTTTGACGGCGACGGTGTATATGATTATCTGGTTGACCGCTGCTCTGACGATCACCAGAAGCTCGAAGCCTACAAAAGTGACGGAACATATCTCTATACGATCGACATGGGCTATCAGAGCGAAAATAAGAACAATATCTCCCCCGGCGCATCAACGATTGATGTCGGAATGTGGGACGGTGCGACAGTCTACGATATGGACTGCGACGGTTATGCGGATATTCTGCTGCGCATCGCGGACGGCGTGACCTTTGCGGACGGCACAAGGTATCAGAACAGCAATCCTGCCGCACAGGAAATTGCGGTCATCGACGGCAGGACCGGTACGCTGAAAGCCTCTGCGCCTGTTCCGGACGACTATATCAAAGTCGGTCCGATGGCGTGCATGATGGAGATCGGCTATCTGGACGGCGTGCGCCCGAGTGTTGTCTGCTGGATGAAAAACCGCAACAAGGACAAGACCTTCAACAGCATGACAGCCGCATTCGGCTATGACGAAAGCGGTACATTCAAGATGCATTGGCGCTATAAAAACGAGAAGATGTTTGAGAACCGGAAGGAATATAAAAACGGCTATGCAGAAGCACATCAGATCCGTGTTGCCGATGTGGATTATGACGGAAAGGATGAAGTGCTGCACATGGGCTATGCCCTGAACGGCGACGGTTCTCTGCGATACCATGTTGATGAGATCGTTCACGGCGACCGCTGGTTTGTCGGCTCATTCTGCAACGGGAACAACGGCAAAGAAATGTACGGCTACGGCATTCAGCAGAATAATCAGTTCGGTCTGCTGGAATATTCCTATAATGCCTCGACCGGCGAGCTGCTCTGGACAAATTATGCCAAGGAAGGTACAATGGATGTCGGCAGAGGCAATGTCGGCGATATTGATCCGCGCAGCGACGGTTTTGAGATGTGGTCATTCCAGGGATTATACAGCTGCAGCGGCAAGCGGCTCGGCGACGGGGCACTCTATCCGTGTCTGCGGCTCTGGTGGGACGGCGACCTGCTCTCAGAAGCGTATAATGACAAGAAATTTGAAAAGTGGAACTGGCAGAACAGCAGCACGACACGCCTGCTGTCACCGTGGAAGCTCACGGACTGCACAGGATCCGAGCGCGGTGCACCGATGTTCTATGCGGATCTGAACGGTGATTGGCGCGAGGAGGTCATCATGACCAGCAGCGATGCTTCCCGACTGGTGATTCTGGAATCGACAGACCCGACGGATATACGCCTTTACTGTCTCGCGCAGAATCCCTGCTACCGCAACTGCATGACTGCAAAAGGCTATTTTCAGTCACATATGCTGGACTACTATCTCGGCACCGGCATGGAAATGCCGCAGACACCGGATATTTCAATCATACCGAAAGCGGCACAATAAACGGAATCTATCTGAGCGGCAATGATAAGGATGCCGAGTTGATAACCCAAACAGGCGTCAGGTTCGTTCAGCCGCAGCATTTGCATGGTGCAGAACAATGCGATATTCCGTCAGTATGCCGCCCGTATTGTCCGCAAAATGGCAGAGCATGATCTGTCTGAACAGTGCAAAACGGAAAACGCTCATGCAATCTGAAAGTATAATAACGAAAACCGCCGCCTGACTCCAATCAGACGGCGGTTCGCTGTATTCACTTCCCGATGTACCGC
>DMBA01000082.1 GCA_003446315.1 Ruminococcus sp.
TGCTTTGTGATTACAGCATTTGCCTGCCCTTCTCTTTGATGAAATCACAATAGGTCTGGAAGAACAGCTTATATCGTGTGTGCGCGATCGGCGCTTTCTCTCCGGTCGTGAAGTGTATCGTCGATTTCGTAAAGCGTTCAACATATCGCATGTTCACAACATAAGAACGGTGCGTGCGGAAAAACATGCCTTCGGAAAGCAGCTTTTCAAATGCAGAAAGCGTGCCGGTATAGGTATATGCTTCCCGCACCGTGAACACCTGCGTATAAACATTATCCGCCTGTGCATAAATGATCTCGTCTTCCGGCACATTATAAACCATCGAATTGTGATTGTTGCTGATGACGATGGTCTTATACTGCTCGATATCCCGGAAATATGCATGCATGGCTTCTTCAAACTTCGGATATTCCACCGGTTTGATCAAAAAACGGAATGCATTCACCGAAAATGTATCGAACACCACTTCCGGAAAACTGCTGAAAAATATCACATGCGTATTGACATTGCGTTCCCGAAGCTGCGCGATCGTATCCACGCCGTTCAGATCCGTCATCATATAATCGACAAAAATCAAATCAAAATCAACAGCGCTTGCAAGCATTTCACTGCCGTTCCGATATTCATAATAAAAAAACAATTTCTTGTAAGTTTCTGCATAACGCTTCAGATATGCGATCATATCACTGCGAAACTGTTCCTGATCGTCACAGATAGCTATTTTCATATTTTTCCTCTTTTTTCCGTAAAATCTGCGTTGAATAGTGAGTTTACTAAAAATAAAAGTACGTTTACTAAACTGCGATTGACTTTCGAAAATTGAATGCTATAATGGGCACATAAATCAAAAACACGAAGGAATCAGGCGAAAAACGCACCGGTTTCTTCCTGTCGGAAAGGAGCGAAAAAACCATGTTTGCTGATCTGATCGCACTGCTGAACCAGCTCTTTGGCATCCGTTTCTTCTGAGATGCCGCACCCGTGCAGCAGGAACTGTAAGCTGACCCATGCATACAGTTCTGTTCATTACCCAATGCCGTCTGCATTGCCTCTCTGAAGACGGCGCATATCTATTATAGCATTTTTTTGAATCATTGTCAATGCACAAAACCGAACAGAAACCGATTTTGCACGCTGCTTCTCATCAAACAAATCATGTACATTTCGGTTTCAATGTCGAATTTTGTCGGATTGACAAACAAATGCAGAACAAGGAGTTGATTCTTTGCATCAGGAAAACATCATTGAAGTTTCCGGCGTTCACAAATGGTTCGGAGAACCGGAGAACCGCAGCCATATTCTCAAAGGCATCTCCGTCCGCATCAGACAGGGCGAGATCTGCACGGTGCTCGGTCATTCCGGCAGCGGAAAATCGACCCTGCTGAATGTCATCGGCGGACTGGAACAGCCGGATCAGGGTTCTGTTGCCGTCGATCAGACGGTCATTACCAATCTTTCGCCGCTGATGCTCCAGCGCTTCCGCCGTGCCAATCTCGGCTTCATTTTTCAGATGTATCATTTGATCCCCGATCTGACCGTGCGGGAAAACATTGCGCTTTGTGAATATCTCTCCGATGCGCATTTTCATACGGAAGATATGCTGAATCTGCTGGAACTGAAAGATCATGCCGATAAATTCCCTTCCCAGCTTTCCGGCGGTCAGCAGCAGCGCTGTGCCATCGGCAGAGCCATTGTGAAAAATCCAAAGCTGCTCCTCTGTGATGAACCGACCGGTGCACTCGATGTCAATTCCGGCATCTTCACCCTGCGCCTGCTGGAACAGATCAACCGTGATTTCGGCACCACCATCGTCATGGTGACACATAACAATACCATTCAGGAAATGGCACATCATATCATCCGCATCCGGGACGGCGAGATCTTGGAAGATTCCCGCAATGAACACCCGCTTGCAGTCGATCAGATCGCGTGGTGATGCTATGAAGATCATGAACAAAAGACTGACGCGGAATGTCGGGGTGAATCTGCGGAAATATCTGCTTGTGGCTTTGATTATTATTGTCGGTACTGCCGTGTTTGTGGCGATCACCTGCGCTTCCGATTCCATTCTGGATGCCATTGATACGCTTTCTCAGGAAAGCATCTGCGAAGACGGCTATTTCACGCTCAATGCCCCTTTGGATGACGCGCAGCAGCAAACCATTGAAAATGCCGGTTTCCGGCTGGAATCCCATGATTATCTCAACATCAAAATACCGGAGCAGAACACCGTTTACCGCTTCTACCGTCTGCGCAAAGAAATGGATCTTGTGCAGGTGAAAAACGGTTCCCTGCCGGCAGCAGAGCATGAATTGCTGATGGAACAGCATTTCGCTGCTTCTCACGGCTTCCGGACAGGCAGTTCTCTGGAGATCAGCGGACATGCATTTCAGGTTTCCGGCATCGGATACAGCATTGATTATGATTCCCTGTATCAGGACGGCGACGGCCCTTATCCCGATTACAGCGGATTCTGCCTTTGCTTCCTGACAGATGCCGCTTTCGATGCCCTCACTGAATCCTGCCGGACTTACCATTGCTTTGCCTATCTTGCAGAACCCTCTGCCGATGATGCAGCTTTGCAGGAGATCCTGCGGACGTTCAAACTGCCCGACGGCAGCAATCAGCTTGCAGGCTTCGTTTCGAAAAATGATAATCAGCGCATTATCAGTTTTCCGCATGATACGCAGACCAATAAAGGCTGTGTGCTGCCGATGGGAATTGCGTTCTTTGTCATTACGGCTTTTCTCAGCGCAACACTCGCTTTGACCGATATCCGCAAACAATACAGCACGATCGGTTCCCTCTATGCAATGGGATTCACTGCCGGTGAACTGACCGGACATTATCTCATTCTGCCCGTTATTTGCACGGCTGCTGCCGCTTTGACCGGCACCGGAATCGGGTTGCTCGGTGTGCCGTTCTTTGAGCAGAATTATCAGAACGGCGGCTGCATTACGGATCCGCCGCTTTCCATCCACGCTTATCTGCCGGTTTTCGGCATTTTGTTCCCGACCCTCTTTTCGGCAGCCGTCAATTATGTTCTCATCCGGCTGACCATCTCCAAACCCATCACGGCGCTTCTTTCGGAAGCAGAACAGACAAAACCCCCGAAATCTGCCGGAAAACACATGGGACAGAATTCTCTTGCTATGTTCCGCCGCAGACAGTTTTCCAGAAACCGCAGCATGTATGCGCTGCTGACTGTTTCCCTCAGCATCACGATCTTTATGGTGGTGTTCGGCGCTGTGCTTTACGGCACCATGCGCACCTTCAAAAACGATTGCAGCCATACCATTCCGTATCAATACAAGACGCTTTGCCGCTGCCCTTCCGGTGAACAGTATCCGAATGCAGAATATGCCTATGAACGCTTCTTCCGCACACATGCCGATACCGTTGATCTGGACTTCACGGTGGAGCTCATCGGCATTGCACCGGACAGCCGCTATCTCGGAAACTGCACCGCACAGTGCGGCGCGGATGAAACCGTCATTTCTTCTTCCATCAGTCTGAAATTTGACTGGCATCCCGGCGATCAGATCACGCTGACCGATATACTGAACAATGAACAGCGCACACTGACTGTCGCAGGGGTCACGGATTTTGCTTACGGCATGTATCTGTTCACAAATCTGGATGCTATGCGTGAAACGTATCATCTGGACAAGGATTACTGGAATGTCGTTTATTCCGAAGAACCGCTTGGCTTGCGGGATGAGATCCAGCTCATTGAACTGAACAAAGATTCCTGCATCAAAGGCGCAAATGCAAGAATTGATTCTTTGATGGTCATTATTTTTGCGCTGCTGTTCATGGGTGTTTTCATCTTCATTGCCATGCTCTATATGATGCTGAACATCCTGCTTTCCAAATGGCGAAAATCCATTGCACTGCTTGAGATCATGGGCTTTTCCAATCCCGAACTGCGGCGCATGTATCTCATCAATTCCCTCATCGCCGTGACAATCAGCACAGCGGTTTCCGTGCCGCTGAGTTTCCGGATCGTTTCGGTCATTTTCCCGCATATCATTTCCACTATTCCAAACGGTATCCGGGTGACATATCCGCCGGTGCTGCTTTTCGGGACGCTGCTGCTGATCTTCGGCTGCTGGCTCGCTGTTTACGGCATCATGAACCAAAAAATCAAGTCTGTCAATTATTCTGCGGTTTTGCGATCCCGTTCAGAGTAATTTTATAAAATAAGAAAAGGAGTAGAATTATGACCCAATACAGACCCATTGCAATCATCGGATACGGCTGCGTTTTTCCGCCGGACAGCTACAATCCTCAGTCCTACTGGGAAAACGTCCTGCAAGGAAAAGAAGGCATCTCTGACGTTTCAGAAACATTCTGGAAAAAGAAGCTGTATTACAGCGAAGACCGTTCCGCAGAAGACAAAACCTATTGCTGCAAGGGCGGCAAGATCCTGGATTATCATTTCCCGGCTGCGGTCTGCGAACAATTCGGCATCGCACCCGCAGATGCCGAAAAGCTGAACACTTCCCAGCAAATGGTGCTCGATACCATCCTTCAGGCTTACGGCATGATGAACCGCAGCTTGCAGGATATGCCGAACGGAAAAGTCGGCATGTATCTCGGCAATATGCTCGGCGACGAGAGCTTTACGGATTATAATATCGCTTCTCATACAGAACATGTCCGGAACTGCATCCGGGAAAGTCAGGCTTATCAGCAGATGTCTCCCGATGCACAAAATGCCCTGCTTGCAGAATTGGATCAGTATATCGCAGAAAACTTCAACCGTCACATCCGCATTGATGAGATCAACGCCATTCATTCGGCTTTGCTCGGCACAGTCAGCAAAATGATCGGCGCTTCCGGTGCCGGAACCATCGTGGACGGCGCTTGCTCCGGAAGCGGTCTGGTCATCGACGAAGCCATCAAGAGCCTGCACAATCATGACAGCGAGGTCTGCATTGTCAGTGCCGTGCTCGGCAATATGGTGGTCACAGGCAATATCGGCTTTGCAAAGATCGGCGGTCTTTCCAAGAAAAACGGTTCCCGTCCGATGGACTGCATGGCGGACGGTCTGATCCCCGGCGAGGGCGCAGGTACACTGATCCTTAAAGATCTGAAACAAGCCATGCAGGACGGCGACCGCATTTACGGTGTCATTCGCGGCAGCGGTGCTGCAAGTGACGGCAAAGGTCAGTCCATCTATGCCCCCAGCAGCACCGGTCAGCTCAAAGCGATGCAGAAATCGCTGAAACGCTCCGGCTTGCAGGCTGCCGATATCGACTATATCGAAACACATGCAACCGGTACGATGGTCGGCGATAAGATCGAGCTGAATACGATCAAAATGTTCTTCGAGGGCGTTTCTCCCGATGAAAAACGTGTTGCACTCGGTTCTGTGAAATCTTTGATCGGACATTCCTTCTCCGCAGCCGGCATGGCAAATATCGTGAAGGTGCTGGAAGCGATGCAGCACAGAATCATGCCGCCTGTTCATCACTTCACGCAGCTTCCGGACGGCATCTCCTTTGCAGGCACCGGTATCTATATCAACACGGAAGCCGCAGAATGGCGCACAAAAGACAGCCATACACCCCGCCGTGCAATGGTCAATGCATTCGGCTTCGGCGGCATTGATGCAAATGTTCTGCTGGAAGAATTCGTGCCGGCATATCATCAGGCACTTTGCAGCAGTCTGCCGGATGACCATGCATCTGATCCGGATATTGCGATCGTCGGCATCGGCTCCTTTGATGCAAAGCAGGAAGAACTGAAATTCCCGTTCCTGCGCTTCCGCATCCCGCCGGCGATCCTTGCACAGATTGATTCCGGTCAGCAGCTCGGACTGATCGCCGCAGACCGCGCCATTCAGGATTACGGCGCAGACCGCTTCAAAGAGCATCCCACCGGTGTCTATGTCGGCTCGATGCTCGGCGCGGAAAAAGCAATGATGTCTGATCTGCGCGTGCGTTTTCCGGAATATCTCGAAGCACTGGAACACTGCGGCTCTTATCTTGCACTCTCTGATGCACAGAAAACAGAGATCGGCGATGCCATTGCGTCCCATTTCCGCGGCATGTTCCCGAAGGTCGAAGAAGATACGCTGCCGGGTTATATGGATAATATCATTGCAGGCAGAATCGCAAACTTCTTCGATTTTGACGGTGCAAATGAAGTTTGTGACCGTGATCTGCTCTCCTTCGGTGCAGCACTTTATCAGGCTGTCAACAGTTTGCAGCAGCAGGAAAATGATCTTGCACTCGCAGGCTGCGTCCATACCAATCAGATTCCGGAATATATCCGGCTCATTTCCGATGAAATGCAGCGAAAAGGCGTAACCGAACTGCCTGCATTCCAAAGCGGCGGCGTATTCTTCGTGCTCAAGCGCACTGCGGATGTCACGGCAGATGACAAGGTCTATGCAAGAATTCGTTCCGTGAAATTCACGCAGGATCCCGATGCAAAACTGGTTTCCGGATCAGACTGCTATCTCGGCGCGGATCTGGGCTTCCGCCTCATGCATGCGATCACCGCACAGAATGCGGAAAGTCAGACCTATCTTTCCGGACTCACCGGCGCATCCCTGTTCGGCGGCAGCCTGGAGATCACCTTCTGCGGCAAAGACTATACACAGGAACAGCCGCAGCAAACAGAACAGACCGTTCCGCAGAATCTGAAAACAGCGTTCTTCGGAAGCGATTCGCTGGATACCCTCTTTGAACATCCCTGCATGGAAGATGATGCACAAAATCAGTTCTATCGCGCTGCGATCGTGTATTATACAGACGAAGAACTGTTGAAACGTATGGAATTCGGAAAAAAAGTTGTTAAAGGAGAATAATCGTGATCGGAACAGGATTTCAGGTCGATTTTGACCAAAAACTCGCTAATATCAAGCTCGGTAAAGAAATGGGACTGTATGTGTTTGAACCGGTTTTCGAAAGCGTTCAGGACGGCACATCCAGACATGATAACAAAGATGTCATTATGCTGACATCCAACAACTATCTCGGTCTTGCTTCGCATGATGCGATCAAGGAAGCTATGAAAGCTGCCATTGATGTTTACGGCAGCGGTACCTGCGGCGCACGCCTGCACAACGGCACCACGCTGCTCCATAAACAGCTTGAACAGAAGTGCGCTGCTTTCTTCGGCACAGAAGATGCCGTCGTCGTCAGCGCGGGCTATCTTGCAAATGTCGCCGGCATCACCGCACTCGCTGACACAGAGGATTCGCTCATCATCACCGATCAGCTCAATCACATGAGCATCGTGGACGGCATTGAGCTTGCAAAAGGCAAAGTCCGCATCTTCGACCACAACAATATGGAAAAGCTCGAATACATCCTGAAAAAGAACGCGGATGTTGCAAAAAAACTCATCGTGGTGGACGGCGTTTATTCCATGGACGGCGATATCGCTCCGCTGGATGTCATTACGGAACTGGCTGAAAAATATAACGCAAGCGTCTTTGTGGATGAAGCACATTCGCTCGGATTTGTCGGCGACCACGGACGCGGTGCATGCGATCTGTTCGGCGTGGAAGACAAAGTACATGTCAAAATGGCAACATTCAGCAAATCCCTCGCCGGCTGCGGCGGCTGCCTCGCTGCCGACCGCGACACCTGCACCTATATCCGCCACAATGCACATCAGTATATTTTCAATGCAAGCCTGCCGCCTGCAACGGCTGCCGGTGTTCTGAAAGCATTTGATCTGATGGAAACCGAAAAATGGCGTGTCGAAAAGCTCTGGCGCAATACCATCCGCTTCCGCAAGGGCCTCAAGGCTGCCGGATTCGATACCATGGGCAGCATGTCCCCGATCGTTCCGATCTATATCGGCGATGATATGGTCAACATGAAGATGACAAAGCGTCTGATGGAACTGGGCGTTTATATCGCAACCGCATTGTTCCCGGCTGTTCCGCAGAATAAGAGCCGTCTGCGTGCGACCATCACCGCATCTTTGAGCAATGAGGAAATTGATACCGCATTGGAAAAGCTGATTCAGGTCGGCAGAGAATTCGGCATTATCGGCTAAGGGGGGCAGCACATATGAATTCCAACAACATCAATCTGCTGAATAAAAATAATATCGTGTTCTGCTCCGGTAATCTGCAAAAGGGAAACACTGCTTTTCTGTTTCCCGGTCACGGCGCACAGTATGTGAATATGCTGCGGGAACTTGCAGATGTGTATCCCGTTGTCCGGCAGACATTTGCAGAAGCTGACCGCATCTATCAGAAACTGGAAGGCAAAAAGCTGACAGATTGCTTCATCAGTCACGATGATTCTGCACAGGATTCCGTCAGTGAAACACTCCGTCAGCCGCGTGTCATGCAGCCTGCGATCTTTTGCTGCAATATGGCAATGTATTATTTGCTCGAAAGCGAAGACTTCCGGGCAGACTGCTTCCTCGGTCACAGCCTCGGCGAGCTTTCCGCCCTCTGTGCTGCAAAAGTCTTCGATTTTGAGACCGGCTTGCAGATCGCTTATCACCGCGGACGCTGCGCAGAACAGATCCCGGAACAGGAGCGCGGTTTTATGCTCTCCGTCAACGCCGATGATTCCCCGGAACTCGAACAGAAACTGCTTGCCGGTCTGGATGACTGCCGCGTGAGCATCGTAAATTCGGCACGGCATTTCAATATTTCCGGCAGCAAGGCGCATATTGAGACGATCAAGCAGCGCTGCGAAGAAGCCGGCATCCGCGCCGTCATTCTGAATGTCACACATGCATTCCACTCCGACTGCATGCGTCCGGCTGTGGAGCCTTATCGTTCTGCGATCGCAGGCTTCCGCTTCAGTCTGCCGGAAACACCGGTCTACTCCACCATTCTGGAGCGCTTCTATGAGCCTTCTGATTTTACCGGCGACAAAATGCCGGAGATCCTTGCAAAGCAATTGGTTCAGCCGTTCAATTTCCGCGATATTATCCGGGAACTGACCCGCCTGCATTATACTGCTTTTATCGAGGTCGGCCCCGGTAATATGCTCGGAAAACTCGTCCATGAAACCATTGAACAGGTCTGCGTGCTGGAAACCAATGACCGTAAAAAAGATGATATTGAGGTGTATGAATTGTATAAGGCATCCTATCAGTTGAATCAAGTCTGCCGGAACGGTGCGGAACCTGCATCTTCCGCCGATTGGAAAGCCGTGCAGAATCTGATTTCCCGTATTACAATGTATCCGCAGAGCGTCATTGATCGTTCCGATGAGCCGTTTTATACGGCGCTGGCGATCACCGATGAAAAATTCACGGAGATCCGTGATGCGCTGCAGCCGCTTGTGCCTGCACTGAACATCACAAAGGAAACTTCTCTGAACGCAATCTATCAGGCTGTTTCCGGCAGTGCGCAAAGCCCTGAAACCGATATCCTCGCAGATATCAAATCTTATCTGTCCAGTCAGTATCACCTTGACTGCACACAGCTCAGCGGCGATCTGAGTCTCAATGAACTTTGCGCTCTGATCGGGAACAAGCAGCCGCTGCCCGCAGATGCCCCCGCACCCAAAACGGATGCACCGGCAGCACAGAACGAAACACCCGCTGCGCAGGATACCGCCGTTCCCGCTGAACCGCAGGCATCTGCGCCCGCTGCAAGCACCTGCTGCGATGATGCAGAATCCGTCAAGAAATGCATTCGCAGTTTCATTCAGGAAAAAACCGGCTATCCGGCAGAATTTCTGGAAGATGATCTGGATTTTGAAGCCGATCTCGGCATTGATTCCGTCAAACAATCGGAGATCTTCGCAAACATCCTCAAGGAATACGGCATTGAAGTGCAGGAGAGTCTCAAGGAATATAATACCATCGCAAAGGCTGCTGCTTTCGTGATGTCCTGCGGCAAAAAATCCGCTGAAAATGCCGGAACATCCGCGGCTCCCGCTGCAAGCGAAACACCCGCTGCATCACAGGCTGCTCCGGAATCCGTCGTTTCCAAGTGCATTGCAGATGCAAAAGAGATCCATGAAAAGATCCTGTCCGTCATCAGCGAGAAAACCGGTTATCCGAAGGAGATCCTCGAAGATGATCTGGAGCTGGAAGCCGATCTCGGCATCGACTCTGTAAAACAGGCTGATATCTTCGCAAAGATCAGCGAAGACTGCGGCTATGCAATGGGCGCAGCAGAAAACATCAAGGCTTATAACACAATTGCAAAAATAACCGCTTTTATTGCTGAGCTCGCTGCAAATGCCCCCGTTTGCGCGGAGTTCGAAAAAAAAAAATCTGAGCCCGTGCTGAATCTGATGCCGGAATCAGAGCGCACAAACCGCAGATGCGTCACTGTGACCGTTCCGGCAGAATTCGATGCCAAAAACGGCAGCACTTACTCCTTTCAGGGCAAAAATGTCCTGCTGATCGCAGATTCCGCTGACGGCAGCATCACAGATGCACTCCGGAAAAAGCTGTCTGCTCTGAGCGCAAACGCCATTGTCCTCTCAGAGCAGCAGCCTGCGGGATCAGACCCGAATCACTTTGCCGCTGCATATGCGGATGCCGATGCACTCGAAACAGCCATGCAGCAGATTCTCACCCGGTTCGGCGATGTGCATTGCATCATCAATCTTGCGGCGGTCAGTGAGAAAAAACAGCTCTCCGAATATACAGAACCCGAATGGGAAGCACGCACCATCGGCTGCTATAACGCATCTCTGATGCCCGCAAGAGCCGTATACGATTTCTTCGCGCATCATAAAGAAGAAACGGCATATTTCGCTGTCACAAACATCGGGGATTGCCTTGGCTATGAGTGCGCAGCAGAAAAACTCAATGTCACAGGCGCTGTCAGTGCAGGCTTCCTCAAAGGTATGGAACGGGAATTGCGTCCGTTCAACTGCAAACTGATCGACTTCACCGACTGCACAGACGCGGAACAGACTGCGGAGACCATCCTGACAGAATGCGGACTGATCGAACAGGCAGTTGAGATCTGCTATGATGCAAACGGCATCCGGAAACGCCCTTATGTCATTGAACAGCCGCTGACCGAACAGGAAAAAGCAGAACCGCTGGATCTGAATGCGGATGATGTCATCTTTGTGACCGGCGGCAGCCGCGGCATCGTGCATGAATTCATCATCTCCCTTTTTGAGACAGTCAATCCGCAGATCATTTTCACCGGCAGAACACCGCTTCCCGATGAAAATGAAGCATGGCTGAAAATGTCTGAGGATGCATTTGCAAAATATAAATCCGCCTATATGATCGCGGAAAAACAGAAAAATCCGAACATCACCATCCGCAAAGTAGAAAGCCAGTATCAGAAAATGGCAAACGCCAGAAAACTGATGCAGACACTTGCTGAATGGAAGGAAAAAGGCTATCGCGCTGAATATATGGTCTGCGATGCAGGCAGCCTTTCCGATGTCACCAAAACGGTGCAGGCTGTCATCGCAAAATACGGCAGGATCACCGGTATTGTCAACGGTGCCGGTCTGCCCGCACTCGGTCTGGTGCCGAATAAGATCGTTCCGCATGCACAGGAAGTCGTGCGCGTCAAGGCAAACAGCTTCTTTGCGCTCGCAAAAGCCTGCGCGGATCAGCAGCTCAAATTCTTCTATTCGATCGGTTCCATTTCCGGCAGATTCGGCATGGACGGACAAACGGATTATTCTGCCGGTGCGGATCTCATCGTGCGCATGACCTGTGCAGAACGCCGCAGAAATACAGGCTGCAAATATGCCGTTCTGGGATGGTCTGCATGGGCAGATACCGGCATGGCAATGCATGAAGGCGTGCGGAAAGTGCAGCAGGGTGAACGCGGACTCGAATATATCTCCATCGCAGAAGGCAGAAGCCGTTTTGCAGAGGAAGTGCTCTATGGCGGTCAGCTTCCGGAAGCACTCTATTTCGGCAAGCTCGGTACAAACAGCCCGCTTGGTCAGCTCGATTACTATGACTGCGAAGAAAAGCAGATGCGCGGTCTGACAACGGCACAGGGCTATGTCCTCGACCGCACCGCTTATCCGCTGATCGACCGGATCACCGCCTGCACCGCCAACCGCATCGACGCTGTCCGTGCCGTCAACACCAGAAAAGATCTGCATTTGCTTGACCATAAAGTAGAGAAAAACTGCGTATTTGCAGGGGTCATGCATATTGAATCCTGCTGTGAGCTGATCCGGCTGTTCCTCGAAACCCATCACATCGCATATGAACAGTTCCTGCCGCAGATTGATACATTTACATTCAAAAAGTTCATCAAGGTTTATCCGGACAGAACCGTTACGCTCCGGCTCTCCGCAGAAGTCCTTTCGCAGAATGCCGATGAAATGCAGTTCCGTGTGTCCATCCATTCTGATTTCATCAACCGCAAGGGCATCGTGCTGCAAAAAGATCAGGAGCATTCTGCCGGCACGATCACCGTCCGGCTCCACAGCAGCGGTCAGCCCGCACAGGATGCCGCTGAGATCCTTGCAGCAGCCGCACAGGCAAAGCCGTTTGATCTGGATCATTATTATCAGAAAGCAGAGGATTATATTTATTTCGGCAAAACCTTCCGCCATGTATGCAATGCCGGTGTCACGCCCGACGGCAATTACGCCGGAACCGTTGATATTCCGGATGACAGCGTTTATTTCACCGGCAGTATGCATGCAAAAAGCGTCATCTCCCCGGTCGCACTCGATAACATCGGCAGATTCATGCTGTTCCATGAATTCGAAAAAGAGCATGCATCCGTTGTACCGATCTCTATGGACGGCATCATCATCCACAGATATCCTGCCGCCGGAGAAATCGTATCTGTCAGATCCGAATGCATCGAAACAGATGATAAAACTGCCGTTTTCTCGCTGAAATCCGCAGATGCTTCCGGCAATCTCATCATTGAAATGCAGCATGTTGTGCTGGCAAAGATTAACAGCTATGATTCGAATTGATCTACAGAAAACGAATATCCTTTCCGGAGATTCCCTGCATCAATCATCGTTTTATGCACTGTATCTCCCGATTCCCAACCGGTCTGATACCGCTGCTGCTGCCGCCATGCAGCGGCAGCTCAGTCCGGCGGAACTGAAAAAATACCGGACATTATTCCGGAATCCGCGCCGGCAGCAGCTCATTCTCTCCGGCAGATTCTTCGCAAAATGGCTGGCTGCGGACTGGCTGACGGCATCCGGTGAAACCGAAGTCCTGCCGCGGCAGCTCACGGTCATCAACCGGGAAAACGGCGCTCCGTGTATCTGCGGTCTGCCGGAAGCCGGTCAGATGCAGCTTTCCATTTCATATGCACAGGAGACGTTCCTGATCGGCTGCGCTGCAACCGGCAGGATCGGCGTTGACCTGGAAGACCGCATTGATCCGGATTCCAATTTGCCTTCGCTGGTTTTGAGTCAGCAGGAACGGGATCTGATGAACAGCCGCATGTTCGGCTATGACAGAGCACAAACCGTTCTGCTGCTCTGGTGCCTGAAAGAAGCCATTCTGAAAGCCGTCGGACTGGGTTTTTCACGCGGGTATCTCCCCATCGAATTCCACACCGACCATACAGCGCTTTTTCTGGATGACCGGCAGCATGTCATTCCGGAAGGCGAACAGATCTCCTGTCTTTACGACATCAACGAACAATTATGCGCCGTCATTTGCCGCATCGGAAAGGACACAGCTCATGATTAGATACCGCGCAGTTTTATATATGACCCGTTCTTATATTCCGTGGGTCTGCTATTGGACATTCAGTGCATTTCATATGCGGTTTGCACCGCTGCTCAGTCTCCTTATTGTGACCGGTATTTTGCTTGCGGAATATCGGGAAAAACGATTTGCCCTGATGGATGTCGTCATGCTCGGATATGCACTGATCGCTGCCTTTTTCAACTATCTGACACCGCTTGACTGGTTCCTGACCGGCGACGGCTATTTCGGCTACGGCACCCTGACCCTCATGGCGGTGCTCAGCATCCTGCGCCGCAAACCCTTTGCACAGTATTACATCAGCAAAGAACACCCGCAGACTGCCAAGGATAACCGCGCTGCATTCCTGTTTTCCGGCATCTGGAGCATCGTGTTTTTCATCAGCACATGCATCTTCCTGCTGATCCGGACACCCGCAGCAGCCGTCATCAGCTCCAATGTATTTGTCGCGCTCGGAATCCTCAGCAGCCTTCGGATCTTATATATCCCAAAAAATCCGTAACAATATGCAAAAACAACCATTCCCGATCAAAGGAGTTCCACATGATTCAAGTGAAAGAAAGCGTCAAAGAGATCCTTTCGCGCAAAAAAGAACACGCCCTTTGCTTCTGCAAGGCGTGCTGTATTGAACAGGATTATGATACGGTTCTGGAGAACCGCATGGTTTGCCCTTCCTGCGGCGCATATATGCGCATGCATGCGCGGGAACGGCTGGATATTACAGTTGACCGCGGCAGTTTTCATGAATATGACAAAACGCTGCAAAGCACCAACCCGATCGCTTTCCCCAATTATCAGGCAAAGCTCGATCAGGCGAAAAGCACCAGCATGCTGCGGGAAGCCGTCATTTGCGGCAAGGCAAAGATCGAAGGCAATCCCTGCGCCGTCTTCATCATGGACAGCTATTTCATGATGGGCAGCATGGGCACAGTCGTCGGCGAGAAGATCACGCGGCTGTTTGAAAAAGCATCGGCGGATCATCTTCCGGTCGTCGGCATCATCACATCCGGCGGCGCACGCATGCAGGAAGGCATCTTCTCTTTGATGCAGATGGCGAAAGTCAGCGGTGCGGTGAAGCGTCACAGCGATGCGGGCGGCTTATATATCTCCGTTCTGACCGATCCCACCACCGGCGGCGTGACTGCGAGCTTTGCCATGCAGGGCGATATCATCATCGCAGAGCCGAATGCCCTGATCGGTTTTGCCGGAAAACGTGTCATCGAACAGACAACCGGCGAAACACTTCCGGAAGGCTTTCAGCGCTCCGAATTCCTGCTGGAACACGGCTTTCTGGATATCGTGGAAACCCGCGAACGCATGCGTTATACCCTTGGCAGACTGCTGCATATGCACAATAAACAGAACATCAGAAAGAGGAACGTATCATGAACAGCAAGCAAACTCCGGTTACATCTTATCAGCGCGTGCAAAACGCCCGCAGCGGCAAACGTCCGAACGGTGCTGCTTATATCGACCATATGATCGACGATTTCATTGAGCTGCACGGTGACCGCCGCTTCGGTGATGATGCTGCGATCATCGGCGGCATCGGCTATATCAATGACATCGCCGTGACCGTCATTGCAATGGAACGCGGCAACACCATCGAAGAACGCATGAAGCGCAAATTCGGCTGTCCTGCTCCGGAAGGCTATCGCAAAGCGCTCCGCCTGATGAAAGAAGCCGAAAAATTCGGCAGACCGGTCATCTGCATGGTGGGCAGCTCCGGCGCATACTGCGGCATGGATGCTGAAATGCGCGGTCAGGGTGAGGCGATCGCGGAAAATCTGCTGGAAATGATGGGATTGCGTGTCCCGATCATTTCGGTGATCGTCGGGGAAGGCGGCAGCGGCGGTGCATTGGCGCTCGGCATCTGCGACAGCGTCATTATGCTGGAAAATTCTGTTTATTCCGTCATTTCACCGGAAGGCTGCGCTTCGATCCTCTGGAAAGATGCATCCAAGGCAAATGAAGCAGCAGAAGCATTGAAGCTGACTTCCTATGATCTGCTGGGCTTTCAGGTCGTGGAACACATCATTCCGGAAGAAACCAAAAAGGAAAATGAGATCTTCGATGCACTCAAACACTGCATCTATCAGGAATTGACCGAAAAACAATCGCTCCCGACAGAACAGCTTCTGGAAAATCGTTATCAGAAATTCCGGAAGATCGGTGCATGATTATTTGCTGTATTTGTCAAAGCGGCACTGCTCCTGCACCCGATCACCCAGCAGCGTGATCGCCTGCTTCGGACATCGGCTGATGCAGCGATAACACATGGTGCATTTTCCCGCGGAAACCGGTTTTCCCTGCTGCATTTGCAGATTTCCCATCGGGCAGATGCGGGTGCATAAACCGCAGCCGATACAGGCAGAACTGACCTTCCATGCATCGGAATAACCCTGCGTTTTCCGGTAAAACCAAAGCCGCTGACCGAACAATCCGGCAATGTGTGCAAAAACGGAAATGCCGTCCTTCGGATATTTCCCGTTCCGGATGCCTTCGACGGCGGCTGCTGTTTTGCGGTCTGCCGCTGCAATGATTTCGCGGTTCTGTTCCACCGTTTTTTTCAGCAGCTTGCTGTCAGAAACGGAATCCGGCATCACCAGATGCAGCCCGCCGCGGATCACAGCGCCGTGCTTTTTCAGCAGCCGTGCCGCACAGCCTGCGCCGTCGCCGCTGAACAAACCCATTGTCGCAAGGCAGATCACATGCTTACCACGCCAGATTTCTGCGTGCCTGCTGATAAAATCCTGCACCATAAACGGTGCATTGGAAAACTGCACCGGATAACCAAGCACGATCTTATGCGCTGCTTTGATCGCATCCGCCGCTTGCGGATCCTCGATCGGAATCAGTTTTGCATTGGCATCCAGTGATCTGCAAAATAATTCCATGCAGTGTTTTGTGTTGCCGGTACCGCTTAAATATACTCCAACGATCATAATTAACCCTTTCTGCGTTCAAATGCATCTTTCGTTTCAGTGTTATGCGGACAAATCCGGTTTCATTATAGCACAAATTCTGCTTCCTGACAAGCATGCGCTCTGCCTTTTTTCTATGAAAATAACCGCCTGACAGTTTTCGTGTGCTGTCGGGCGGTTATTTCAGTTCCTTGTAATATGTGCGTGCAGCAGTCAACCCCAACAGGTAATCCACATTTGTTTTATGCAACTCTGCAAGTGCAATCAGAATTTCCGTTGGAATATCGCGCTGTCCAAGTTCATAATTGCTGTAAACCTGCTGTGAACAGTGCAAGTATGCTGCAACATCCCGCTGTTTCATATCTGCATCTTCACGCAGATCTCGTATTCTCTGATATAGCATATTGAACCCCCTTTTTATCGGATAGATTCAATATACCACACTGCATTTTGTTGTATTCTGTTTTACTGCAAATTGCAGTAAAACAATTGGTGCTGTTAGTTAATATTACACAAATATCGGTTTGTATTTTAGTTTTTTTGTGATTTGTATTGACATATACCGCAAAATGCGGTATAATCATATATATAAAACAGTTTTAATCTAGCAGAAAGAAGGGATCAATATGATGATATGTCTAAATTGCGGAGAACAATATAAGGATGGTACTGCTATGTGTCAAAGATGCGGTGCTCCATTAGCGCAGCAACAAGCTATTCCGCCAAATATGCAATATATGATGCAGCAACCACAGAAAAAACATGGTTGTTTAATTGCATTCGGTGTCACCGCACTAATTTTTGTAGTTTTCTCAGGATTGAGCGCTATTTTGGAATCATCAAACAAACCTTCAACTTCAAATACAAGCAGTATTTCATATCAACAAGATAAAAACACATCATCAAATAGCAATGCAAAACAGAACACGAACAAGACAATACAAAACGAAAAGAAAAAAATAACTGATTGTTTTGAAGTCGTTGAAAATGCTTCTTATAAAAATTCAATCGGCAGAACAATACTAATAGATAAAGTCTTAGCCAAAGAAGATGTTTCTGTCAGCAGCACCATAATCCTTAAAGATGCAAGTGAAAACGTGATCGGAAAATCCGAAGACACGATACATCTTGTAAAAGGAGAATATAATTATTTTCGATATTATTTTGAAAATGAACCAACTGACGATACCATTTTAGACCTGAGTTACAAACAGGCATCTGATTGGTCTGTTGGAACAAAAGATGCTGTTGAACTGGTTAAATATAATCATGACGACCACCACTTATATTTATCATTTAAGCAAATTGCAGATGAAGTAAGCTATTTTTCAAGATTTAAGCTTTTGTTCTATAAAGACGGAAAGATTGTTCATGATGAGGATGGATATTTCTCGGTTTATGCTGAAAATCTGAATGGAAAAGATAGTGAAGATGTTGCGGAAATAACTGTTTATGATATTGATTTTGATGAAATAGAATATATTTGTGAACCCTAAACACCAACCCCCGCCCCGGAAATCCGGAGCGGGGGTTCTTTCATTTCTGATGATTGACAAGTATCTGCAAGCCTTCGATATATCCCGGAAAGCCCTTGCCCTTGACCGTTGCAATGCAAGCCTTGCGAATATACGAGATCTTGCGGAAATCGTCGCGGGTGTCGGGATCGGAGATATGCACCTCAACAGTCGGAATCTGCACCGCCTTGACCGCGTCCAGCAGCGCAACGCTCGTGTGCGTATATGCTGCCGGATTGATGAGAATGCCGTCTGCTTTGCCGTATGCCTGCTGAATCCAGTCCACAAGTTCACCCTCATGATTGGACTGTTTGCACGCAATCGTGATGCCGAGCCGCTGCGCCTCTGCTTCCAGCATAGCGGTCAGGTCAGCGAGCGTCTGTGTGCCGTAATGCTCCGGCTCACGAATTCCCAGCATGTTCAAATTCGGCCCATTCAGCACGAGTATATGCACAAAAATCCCCCCAAATCTGTTCTGCGGCATCCTGCGGGGTGCCGTTGTTTTCAATTGCCTGATCTGCAAGCCGACGGTACATCGGCATGCGTGTTTCTGCCATTTTGTTGAGGTCAGCCCCGATGGACAGCGGCCGTCCCTCACGGCTCAGCTCCGAAACCGGCCGGCAGATCTGATAAATTCTGCCGTTGCTGCGCAAAGGTGCGTCATTTTCCTCGCGTGTCACAACGCCGCCGCCGGTCACGAGAATCACGCCGCGTGCAGTGCTCTGCTCTTTCACAACTTCCGATTCAATTTTGCGGAACAGCTCCTCGCCGCCCTCTGCAAAGATATCCGGAATCGGCTTGCCCGCCTTTTTGATGATCTCCGCATCAAGGTCAATCTGCCGTCTGCCGGTCAGCGCTTCCAGTGCATCCCCGACGGTCGATTTGCCGCTGCCGGGCATACCGATCAGCACGATATTTTCTGCATCCTTCTGCATTTCTGCACCGATCTCCGC
>DMBA01000350.1 GCA_003446315.1 Ruminococcus sp.
CCAAGGAACAAACCGATCTCATGCGGAAAACCGTCATTTTCACGCAGCCGCCGGATCAGTCTTGTGATACAGCGTTCGGAATATTCCGGTGTATAACCGTATTTCCGTAAAATAGCACAAGCGGTTTCGTCTTTCAGATCCGCAGAAAGGTGGGACGGACGATACAGATAGATCAAAGCCTGTTGATCCTGATATTTCAAGGGAAGCACCCGAATGCCTTTGCTTTGCAGCTTGTGATTCCAATGCCGGATCGCATGCTTCATATCCTCTGCGCTGTTATACTTGCAGGTAAACATATTTGCAGTTTTGATGCCGGCTAATGTCGGCGAACAATTGCGTACAATCGCATCTTCTGACACAAGAATGCCCCCTTTCAGATTATCCGTTCAAAGCAGATTCCAGCGCAGCACGCACCGCGCCCATAATACCTTGGGAAGTAAACGTTGCACCGCTTAATGCGTCAACATCAGGACTTTGCGTATTCAGGATCGCCGGAACGACAAAGTTTTGCGCATCTATAAAATAGACGGCTTCGCTTTCATCCGTTGTTCCGGTAATATTGGTAATGACATCGTCCTGAATGGTGACTTCCACATGGATCATACCGTCATAGCCATAAGCCGAACCGGAGAATGTGCCATTCCGGTATCTGTATGACGGAGCCGGTTCCGGATCAGGCTGCTGCTGTTGTGCCGGAGGTTCCGCAGCGGGTTCCTGTACCGTTGGCTGTTGTGCTGCGGGTTCCGGAGATGCATCCTGTTGTTGTGCAGCAGGCTGCGCCGGAATATCCTGTGCTGCCTGTTCTTCCGGCTGATCGTTATTTTCATTTGAAACAGCTTCTGTTTCGGTCGTATCTGATTCAGATGTTTCGGATGCAGATGCAGCAGTGCTTTCGCTTTCTGCGGCTGTTGTGATATCAGATTCCGAAGCAGTCACAGTCGTTGAGACAGCCTTTGTCTCCGATTCCGCAGGAAGAGCAGTCGTTGTAATATCCGTAGAAGAAACAGCCGTTACGATTTCAGTCGGCACCACTTCCGCAGCCTGTGTTGTCTGCGGTTTTTCCGTCCGGACTGCGAAGCAAATGCCGGAGAAAATGACAGCAAACGCAGCAAATGCAACAGCATTCAAGCCCATATGTCTTTCCGGCTTTTTTGCAGTCAGATACCACTTGCGAATCCTACAAACAGCATACCCGACAAACACCGCGGCATACACAAGCAAACTAAAAAACGCGCCGCTTCTGCCGGCTTTTGCCAATTTGAAGTTGACCAGCAAAACATGTGCCGGAATCAGGAAATAAAACAAATACGCTGTTCGCTGAATCGCTTTCCATTTTGTTGGTTTGAGTTTTTTCCGGATCTTCCGCACAGAAAGCACCGTCAGCGGAATCATAATCAGCATGAGCACAACGCAAACAATAAAGTTTGCATATTCGCCATGCTGGAGCCAGCGCGGGAAGAATGAGATGCCGTATCCGGCAGCATGTCCCAGTGTCAGAATCGCAGAAAAGATAGAAAGCTGACCGCGCTGCGGCATGAGCTTTTTCATCAGCGGATTCTGATAGGAAATCGCACCTGTCCACATTACGACCGCCCAGCAGGCGGCAGCGAGTGTGCCTTTTGTAAACTGTGCAATGACATATTGATTCAGGAAATCCGGAATGCCGGTTGGATGCAATTGCAAAACACAAACCGCGTCGATGCTCATCACCGCCGCAGCCGCATAAAACGGCGCGGGGTGTTTACGAAGTGTCTCACCGCAAAACACAGCGAAGCATGCAGCGATGACAAGCGAGATTAAAAACAGCATTAAGCATCTTTTCCTTCTTGCTTTTTACGGAAAATGAATGCAGCAGCACCTGCGACAGCCGTCAAAGCAGCAACAGCAGCCGTACCGGTATCGCCGGTCTTCGGAGCAGTAGAAGTCGTGGAACCGGAAGGCTTGGCAGCAGTTGTTGAGGAAGAAGACGAAGAAGCATTTGATCTGGTTGTAGTCGTTGTTGCAGCAGCAGCAGAACCAGTTGTGGTAGTGCCGTCAGAAGTTGTTGTTGTGAGTGCTTCTGTTGTCGTAGTTGTCTCCGCAGGCGTATTGTCAATTGTAATGGTCAGCGAATTGTTATAGCCGGTTGCAGAAACAGTCAGTGTATAGTTTCCGTTTTCGCCGTCTGCAAAAACTGCGCCGTTTCTGCTCTGTGCAGCAAAATCAAGTGTACCCTCATCATCGAAGATCTTCACAGCACCTCTGCCGGATGCAGAATATGTGGTTTCGCCGATCGTCACAGAACTGAGATTCTGAATGAAGTTTGCAGCATCCTCATCGGTAAAGCCATCCGCAGCAACAAGTTTTCCGTTTTCATACTGAACCGGAAGATCATCAGTTGTCAGTGTAAAGCTGGCAGAGACCGGTGCATACACATTGCTGCTGTCAGTGATTTTCAGGGTATAATTACCGGGCTTTGCATCGGTATAGCGAATGGTGCCGTCCGTGACGGTGAAGTTATCGCCAACTTCATATTCCTTCTGATAAGCAGACGGGAAACCTTCTGTTGCAAATGTAGTAGAACCGGTACCGGAAGCGGCATTCTCAATCGTGAGCGAATTTGCAAACTTCAACGGAATATAGGTGTTTGTCGGAACATTCACATAGCCGTCTTTGGTAATCAGAACGATTTCAGTGACTGTGCTGCCCATCAGGTTTTCATATGCAGCATAATCAAGCTGATTGCCGTGCGGTTCCGATGTTTTGATGCCGGAAGACCATGCGATCTCGCCGCGCCAGAGATTCTGTTCGTGGCGCATTGCATAGCCTTTTCCGTCTGCCGTTTTCAGGATCGCACCGCGATACTGCTTATCGAATCCTTCCGGCTGATTTGCAAGGTCGATCAGATAATCACCCCAGGGTGTCTCTGTAGAAAGTTTCACTTCAAGCTGAATGGTTTCCGGAGATGCGTCCTGCACAGCAGAGAAAGCAGCGGTTCCGTTGTTGACGGTTACATTCTTATAGGCTGCCGGTGC
>DMBA01000335.1 GCA_003446315.1 Ruminococcus sp.
GGTGATCCGCTGCCTTCGATCCGCGGTCTGGCACAGGACTTAAAGATCAGCGTCATCACCACAATGAAGGCTTACGAGGAACTATCCGCAGAGGGTCTGGTGACTGCTTCAAAAGGCAAAGGCTACTATGTAAATGCACAGGACGAGCGAATGCTGAAAGAACAGCATATGCGGCAGCTTGAAAAAAACCTGTCCGATGCCATTTACTCCGCAAGGATCGCAGGCATCGGACTGGAAGAAATGGAACAAACGCTTGAAATGCTTTGGCGAATGGACGAGGAATGAAGCTATGATCTGGAGTATCTGGTATCTGCTGTTTATCACGCTGTTCGCTGCATATTGGCGGCGCAGAAGACGAATGCAGCAGATTATCTGCATGCAAATGAAAAGAAAAAACAGAAAGGAAATCAATATTATGAATGAACTTATGAAGAAATTTATCGGTCAGGATGTATTCATCTTCACCGTATCCAATTCTTTCAGCGGAACGCTCACAGGAATCGAGGACGGCTGGGCTGAAATCGAAACACAGCACGGCAGTGAGATCGTCAATCTTGCGTACATTTCCATTATCAAAGAGTATCCCGGAAAGAAAAAGGGAAAGAAAAGCTCTGTAAAGGCATTTTTTGAGGAATAAGGAGAAGCGGATATGAATAACGCAATTGAGATCAACGGCATCACAAAGAAGTACAAGGATTTTACGCTCGGTGCGATTCATGCGGTCATTCCCTGCGGCTTTGCAACAGCGCTCATCGGTGCAAACGGTGCAGGAAAAACCACGCTGATCGACATTTTGTGCGGCGTTACCAGCAAAACAGACGGTGAAGCAGTCTATTTCGGTGATATGAAGGATATCAATGATGATAAACTCCGCAACCGCATCGGATATTGCTCCTCGGCAAACTTCTTTCCTTTGGACTGGACACTCAAAAAGATCGCTGATTCGATGGAGCTTGGCTTCGATCACTTCGACAGAAAGCGTTTTGCAGCACTTTGCAAACGGTTTAAGCTCGGTGATCCGGCAGAAAAGAAGCAAAAAAGTCTCATGAAGTGCTCAGACGGCAACAAGATGCGGGCTTATCTTGCGGCGCTGCTTGCCAGAGATACCGACCTGCTTGTGCTGGATGAACCTGCATCATCGCTTGACCCGCTTGCCCGTGATTTGTTATGTGATCTGTTCCGGGAATACCTGAGTGAACGCGACGGGGAACGCTCCGTGCTGTTCTCCACACATAATATCGCTGATATGGAATTTGCAACAGACTATGCGATCTTTATGGCACATGGCAAGGTCATTGAGCAGGGCTTTGTTGAAGATCTGAAAGAAAAATACATCCTCGTTCACGGCGATGCGGAAAATGCTGACAAGGCAAAGCCTTTTATGCTCTCTTTCTCAGGCGGACGCACAGGCTTTGAGGGCATCGCACTTGCGGAAAACGCAGATATGCTGCATGCATATGATACAGCACTTGAAACACCCACATTGCAGCAGCTCAGCATCGGTATACTCAGAAAGGCAGAGGAAGATGAACAATAATACACTTACATGCTCTCAGGCACATAAGATCTATACCGGAAACGGTATGGGGATGTATGCTTTGAAGCTCAGTATCGGCGGCATCCTGATGTATGCTGCAACCCTCATCACCTTTTTTCTCATTACGCTGCTGTCAAAAGGAAATGCTTCGGATGCCATGCAGGAATTAAGCGGCACGACGTTAATCAACACCTTTCTGACCATGGATACAGGCATTATCCTGATGATAACAGGACTTATGCACTATGACAAACAATTACCCGGCGGAAAATATTTCCGAACCGTAAAGGGCGGATTTGATACTTACAGAAAAATGAAAAATGCCGCGCTGATCGCCCGTATTGCTGCACTCACTGCGATCATGATCTTCGGCGCGATCATTGACCTTCTGGGCATATGCAGGCTTGCATACGGCACAGGTGATGTGATCTATATCGGGGCATTTCTCTTGCTCTCGATCGGTCTGACCAATTATATGAATCTGATTAAAGAGCCTGCTGCCAGAGGCATTTCCGCACCGTTTATCATCTTTGCAGCCGGACTGCCGGGTGTGATCCTTCCCACCGTTTTTGACGGTAATATCTTTTTTGCACTTGCCGTTGCAGCGATTGCAATACCGCTTATCATAATTTCGCAAAAGGTCATGCTGAATGACTATAAAAAGAATAAATGGAATCAATAAAGGAGAAAAACAGTCATGAATAAAACTGCAAGAGCGTTCAAGCTATTCTTCAATGCGGCAGCACATCCCTTTGTGATCGGGTTCGGGCTGTTTATGATGCTTGGAATGGCGCTGGCTTTTATCCTGGATCCGGCTCCTGTCGGAAGTGATGAGTATTTATCCATGCTCGGTTCGATTCAGATGGGCAATATCGGAACCATTTTCATGGTGGTGATCGCAAGTGCAAAGATGCAACAGAATAAATTTTACAGTTCCTGCATTTGTGCCAAAGAATTGTTTACGATCGGGCCGGTGGCTGTGGTCACAATTTTGAATCTGTTATATGACACGCTGCTTGCTGTGTCAGCTTATATCAATCTTGGGACTGCGGGGCTGGCTGATACACTTGTATTCAACACGATCAGCAGTATGCTGATTATCGTGATCGGCGGCTGTTACGGTAAAAAGGGTGTACCATTCATTTCAGCGATACAAACCATTGCATATATCATTTTTATTTCATTCCCGTTTTCGATCAAAATTGCATCCGTCACGCAAAAGCTCTGCGGACACAACCTTCCGGCAGCACTCCTTTTTACTGTATGCGGCTATATCCTTGCGGTCACTGTTACGCTTGTTCTTGAAAACATCTGGTGGAAAAAAGGCGACAAGTTCGCCCTTCCGAACAAAGCTATGCTGACTGCACTTGAGGTACAGACAAATGAATAAATCAAAGAATATCATCAAAATATCGGTTCTAATCAGCGGTGTGTGCACGATCATTTGCGGAATATGGTTTCTCGTTGCAGGAATGATGGATATTTCTGTGCCGAAACCTGTTACGATCCTGTTTTGTATTGGCTGTCTGGTATCGGGAATCGTGAATATCAGAAACGCTGTCAGAGGCAGAAACGAGAAGTGACATCTTACCGGCTTTGAAACGATTGTGCCAACAAAAATGTGCAGGCTCAACCGGAAACTTGGCATATTGAAAGCTCCCGGAATGAATCGGGAGCTCTGCTTGTAGATAAAGTTCGCTGTTCTGATTTAGAATCACACAAGAGAGGTAAAAAGATTGATAATGGGGGAAGCAGCCCTACGGGGTACTTCCCCCAAATCCCTATCTTCCCCTTGATAAAACGATAAAGGAGTTTCGCACTCTGCGGAGTGCGACTTAG
>DMBA01000394.1 GCA_003446315.1 Ruminococcus sp.
GAATCGCACAGCGATTCGCAGAAAAACCGACAGCTTTCAGTTGTTGGCGAGAACTTTATCTACAAAACGAGCCACCGTATCAGCGCGAAATCTGATACGGTGGCTTTGTATTATCATGAAAAATCATGCATTTTCGAGGATGGTCATTTTGATATCCTTCTGAGCAATGACATTATATTTCGGGACGAGAGTAGCGGGATCTGCTTCCTGACCGCGCAGCCACTGAACGATAGCCAGCGGGAGATTGACACCTGCTGCATGGCTGAACGGATAACCGCCGCCGAAACGCGCATTCATTTCCAGCACATAGATGGTATCGCCGGCTTTGAATACATCCACATCCAGATTGCCGATATGCTTCATATAAGCGCTCAAAGCCTTGCCTGTCTCACGGAGCGCAGGGTCATCAACGGTGATGGCGCAGTCTGTTTCGCCGGAGCGCATCGCATATTTCATTTTGCAGATGGTGGTCATATATTCTGCATTGAGATTGTTAATGATATCCAGACCATATTCCTGACCGTCGATTTTCTCCTGAATCAGTACACAGTCATCCAAAGTCTGCTCAGATTCATATTTGAGATAAGTCCGCATTGCCACATTTTTGACTTTCTTATAGAAAACGAGCAATTCTTCTTCATTTTCAGCCTCAAACACACCGATGGAACCCATGCCCCAGCGCGGCTTTACCATCAGCGGGAACGAGATGCTGCCGTCTTTTACGGCGTTCAGGGCATCCGCAGTATGCAGGAAGGTTGCCGGTGTGCGGAATCCGTTTTCATTCAGGGCACGGAATGTGAGCCATTTATCGTTGCAGCGGTGGATCACTTCCGGATCGGAAACGATCACTTTTGTACCGATTTCAGCGAATTTTTCCTTGTTCTGCGAAAGAATCGGCAAATCAATGTCAAACAGGGAAATAATGGCATGAATCTCATTTTTCTTGCAATAATCCAGCAAAAACGGGATATAATTTGCATCATAGATCAGCGGTGTCACGACTGCTTCATCTGCAACGAGAAATGCAGGCGACTTATCCGAGCTGTTCGCAACATGGATCTTACCCTTTCCGCCGAGCGCTGCTCTGAAATACTCGACCAGATAGCTGCGTCTTCCGACAGAGGTAAACAATAAATTCAGATTTTCAGACATTGCTGCTGCTCCCTTCATTGATGGCATTTTGAAAGATAATCAAAGAATAACGGCGTTCCGCCGGTATGCAAAAACAGAATATTCTGACCGGAACGCTTCTGTTCGCGCAAATAAGCGAGCATTCCGTGGAATCCTTTACCGGAATAGGTGGGATCCAGCGGCATGCCGAACTTGTGATACGCCATACGAATGGCATCAGAGATGCCGCTGTCATATTTGCCGTAACCGCCGCAAAGGTAGTGATCCGTGACGATCACAGGGCTGTCATTGCGTTCAGCGATCGGATGTGCGGCGAAATAGGCATCCAGATAATTCCGGATGACACCGGCTTCCTGCTCCGCCTGCCGCGCAACGGATATGCCGACAATTTCCTGCTGCACACCGGCTTCTGCTGCACCTGCGAGCAAGCCGGAATGGGTCATGCCGGTACCGGTTGCAAGGAAAACGGTATCGAAGGAAAGCTGCATCTCCGCAGCCTGCGCAGCGATCTCGTGATAAACCTTTGCATATGCACGAACCGGCGTTTCCTTATTGGTGCTGCCGGTGCTGTCTCCGTAGATATAGTAATACTGCAAGCCCTCTGCGGCACAAGCCTGCATGGCTTCTTCAACGGTTTCACGGACATTCTGTTTCAGGCAGGTGTGGAGTGTGACACCGCATGAATGCACCAGCGTGCTGTTCGCCGTAACGACCCGTTCACCGTCATCGTCAGCCGGTGTGACGATATGGCAGGGGATGCCGTTTGCCTTGCTCATATTGGCAAGCACGCGGCACAGATTGGAACGGGCATTTCCGTAACCGATCAGGCAATTGCAGCCTTTCTGCTTCATATCGGCAAAATATTCCTGTGCAATGCGAACCTTATTGCCGCCGAAGGAAAAAGGGAGCAGATCATCCCGCTTGACAAAAATATGATTGCCTTCCAGTATGCCAAGGTCTGTGATCGGAGTAACTGTCTGCAATGGAATCATCCTTTCGCAATAGAATCTGCCGTGAACCGGCAGTATTTACCGGGATTTTATTTTTCGGGATTTGATTCTGTCAATCACTTTATGCAGGATCTTGAAGGCAAGATCTTTGGTTTTTATGAGCAGCTCTTTATTCAGCACAACAAACATCACGCAGCCGATGACCAGATTGATGCAGTAAAACGGCACAGTACGGAAGCCGCACATGATGCACATACCGATCAGGATGAGATTGGTGATGACCATTTCCATGATCGGATACTGGATCTTCTGGAATTTCCGGACATCAATCAGACGGTAAACCATCAGGAACAGATAGCTGATCGCGGTAGAAAGGGTTGCTGCAAACACACCGATCTTCTTGATAAAGAGAATATTGATGATGAAATTCAGCGCAGCAGAGATGACCGTGGTGATGCCGATGCTTTTTGTCCGCATATTGGCAATATAGATACCGCCGAGATAAACGGCAATATTCGAGAAGAACGAGCCGATAATCAGAATGGAAATGTGGATATAGGATTCTGCATAATCGCCGCGGATGAGAATGCGGAACAGCAGCGGCTGCACCGCCATCAGCATGGCAGCAAATCCGGCAAGGACTCTGTGCAGGATGCGGAACATCTGCGTATAATACTGATCTGCGTCCTTATCCTTGATCGTCAGGGAAGCAGATTCCGACCATGCCATAGAGAAGGTATTTTGTGCGAGCTGGAGCAAAGTGGGGATCTTGTTTGCCGCGGCATAGATTGCATTGGCAGCCGCGCCCATATAGGCAAGGATAATCAGGCGGTCGGACATGCGCACGATCCAGAGCGAAATGGAATTGGGCACCATCGGCCATGAATACCCGATGATCTGCTTGAACAGTTTTTTTGTGATGCGTTTCGTATCGAAGAATTGCCATGTTTTCAGTGCAACAAAGATATAAATGAACGAAACGGTTGCAGAAACGGTCAGGCTGGCGACCAGACCGTTCAGACCTGTCTTATAGTAGACGAGCAGAATGATGACCAGAATCATATTCAGGAACGAATTGATAATGGCGCTGACAGAATAGATATGGTTTTTGGAAAGTCCTCTTGCGACCTGTCTGGTCACGGCAAGCAGGATATCTGCAAAATAATAAATGATTATGAGGATGCGCAGGAAGGGAGAGAGCTTATAGAGTGCAAAATACAGAATAATTAAAACAACAATCGAAATAGGAATGACAAAGACATACAGCAAGGTAATGATCGCATTCTGTTTTTCCCTATTATCGCGGTAATCGACCAGAAAGCGGAAGACTGCGCTTTGCACCTGCAAGGTTGCGACCGGCAGAAGCAGTGTGCACAGCACCGTGATGAGGTCAAAGGTACCGTATTCATCCTTCGTCAGCTCGCCGGTATAGATCGGGAGCGTGATAAAGGAAGCAAGTTTCGGGAGAAATGTACCGAAAGCAAGTATAAACGTGCTTTTCAGGAAATTCTTTTCCCTTGAAGTTTTGCCCATAAGTTCAGAACTCTCCTATTTATCCTTATGCTTATTTTGCAGCGTCTTGTTTCATCGTATCAAAAGCAGTTTGCCAGATCTGAATTTTCAGACCCATATCCTGCCGTGCAGACATCGCAGCAATATTGTTCAGCTTCAATTCTGCATCTTCCCGGATCAGAGCATCAATGGAATCGTATCCGCTGATCTCCTCAATATCGTGGAGCTGACAGCCGAGATGCCGGTAATGCTCCCACATATTGGTATCGCGGCGGATATAGACCTTTGCGCCGCAGAGCACCATTTGGGTAATATTGCCCATAGCCTGCTGGCGGTCGTTGTTATAAAGCCCGACATCCATGCTGTTGAGATATTTCAGGTATTCTTCGCCGCTGAGTTTTTCGGTCAGCGGAACGACTTTCTCGCTTCCGAAGATCGAAACGGCGTAATCGGTGACTTTTTTTGCATATGCCTGATAATCGCCGAGCCCGTAATTCAGCGGGAGATGGATCCGGATGTTCTCATCTTTGAACTGTTTGAGCATATCCAGCGCCTGACAATGCTGATTTGTCGCAGTTGCGCTGTTTCCGATGATGATGTCGATGCAGTCCTTCTGCTTTTTGCTGCGATCGAGCGAATTGACCAGCTCTGCATTGCAGGCAGCCAGCGGATAAGATGCTTTGAGGTTGCGTCCTTTTGCGCCGTACCAATCCTGCACCAGTTTCCAGTCTCCGTCCGAGAAGGTGGAGATATAGGGGATTTTGGGTGCAATGCGGCGTTTCATCCACTCAAAAACCTTATCCGTCAAGGATTTGTTCTTTTTATTGCGGATATAAATATCTGCGCCGAATACGACCCAATTGCATTTTTTCAGCAGCCACGGTTGTAAAAACAGCGCAAGAATCACGGCTTTGTTAAACATGCCGTGAATGATGATATAATCCGAACGATAGAGATAAACCGGCATTTTCAAAGAAACAGACTGCACAATGCCGCAGCCGTTCAGTTTCCGATATTGCGCTTCATCCGGATATTTGCCCAGAAAAACATGCTCAGTCTTATCGAAATGGGTACTGAGCATTTTGAAAAATTCCTTTGTAAACATGGAATTGGAACCGAGAATATGCAAAAACACAAATAAACGCTCCCTTATGTTTGATATTGTTTCCGAACAATGGAGTGTTGCGGCAGAGCATGCATGCTGTCCGCGTTATGATATTATTGCGATTGTTTGCGCTGCTCCAGTTTATAGCGCAGGATCCGCCGGATGCTTTCTGAGAGCTGGATCTGCGGTGCAAAGCCGGTATCATGCAGCAGAGCACTGCCGTTGAGTGCAGAATTCAGGCACTTTTCGCCGGCATTGACTGCAATCGTGACAGTTCGGTTCAATTCCGCTGCAAACACATCCGCGATGGTTTCCGCCATCGTTTTGAGGGTATAGGTTGTCTCGCTGCCGAGATTATAGGCTTCACGCCATGTTTCCGGCGCGATCTTTGTCAGGCTCAGGATGCCCTTTGCAGCATCTTCCACATTCATATAGCCGAAGAACTGCTGATCGTCCGTGACGGTCAGGCTGCCGGTTTCCAGCGCAAGATCGACCATTTTATTGGTGACGCGCTGATCGAATGCTTCCCCGATCAGGCTTGCCATACGGATATTGGTATGCGGGATATCGGCACAAACGGTATTGACCATCAGCTCCACGGCATATTTTCCGACGGCATATTTTGTAGTCAGCACAGCCGGATCAGATTCCGCAGCGGGCTCTTTCCGTTCCGGATCATAGATCGACTGCGAAGAAATATTGATAAACGCGCCTGCCCCCTGAGAGACTGCGAGCCGCAGCACCTTCGCAACAAAATCCAAACCGTTTGCGATCACGGCGCTGTCTGCATTCCGCGGAAAAGCACACTGGATCACAATGTCGATCTGCGAGAAATCGAAATTGTCGATGTCGTCATTATGCACCGGAATAATATTTGCCGCCT
>DMBA01000150.1:0-6629 GCA_003446315.1 Ruminococcus sp.
GGGACTCGAACCCGCGACCTCACGGATGTGAACCGTGCGCTCTAACCAGCTGAGCTATGCCTCCGAATTGGGTACTTGAATATTATAGCACAAAAAGCAAAAAAAGTCAAGCCCTAAAATCAAAAAAGATGAAAAAAAGAACATCCTGCGGTAAAATACACGCAGGATGCAGGAAATCAGATTGTATTTTCGGGTTCTTTCGCAGGTTTGGTAATGATCCAACCGAAGAACGTACCGCAAAGACCGCCGATGATATGACCCATCTGGGAGATATTATCATCTGGATTCTGAATACCGTCGATGACCTCACCGCTGAGATAGATGATTGCAACGAGGATGAGGGTCAGCGGGATCTTTCCTTTTTGATAGTTTGCGAAGGAGCTGAGCAGGATGAGCATAAAGGCGACACCGCTTGCACCGAGGAGTGCAGTACCGGGGAAGAAGATCATCTGGATCAAGCCGGTGACGAAGGCGGTCACAGCGATCATTTCGAGCAATTGTTTCGAGCCGTATTTTTCTTCAAGCATCGGGCCGACGCACAGGATGAGGGTAAAATTCCCGATAAAGTGGGCATAATTGGCATGACCGAGGATATAGGTAAAGATCCGGACATAGGTCAGGGGGCTGAGCAAACTGGAACGATAGACAGAAAAGAGCACTTTGTTTGCAGCGCCGTGCGTGAGGGTATCGAGCACGAGGGCAATGGCAGAAATCAGCGCCATTGTGAGGATAACGGGTGCATTATACTGGATTTTGGGGAGAGCTTTTTTCATCAGGATCACTCCTTTTCGGAAGATGGGCGGCGTGCCTGCGCAGGATGCATGCCGTTCTGTTTTTTATGTTTCTTCTTTGATTTTTTCCGGACAGAGAAGCCGAAATCGCCGCATTTTCTGCCGAGTGCGAAATACTCACCGTGCGCATAGGCGAGCAGACCGCTTTGCTGCAAATTGAGTTTTCCCTTGCTGTCAACGAGTTTTGCATCAGCGGAAACGCCGATGATCTCCGCAAGGAACATATCATGTGAGCCGAGCCGGATGACCTGCGTGACTTTACAGGAGAGGCTGACGGGCGCTTCTGCGAGGATGGGTGCAGAGCCGAATCCGGAGCTTACCGGATGCAGACCGCAGGCAGCGAATTTATCGAGATCCCTGCCGGAACGAACGCCGCAGAAATCGACAGATTTTGCAAGCGCAGTCGTGGGGAGATTCAGCGCAAATTCGCCGGATTCGCTGATGATGTCGTATGAGAATCTGGAAGGCCGCACAGCGATATAGGTCATAGGGGGATGCGTGCAGCAGATGCCTGTCCAGGCGACTGTAAAGACATTTGGTTTTTCGAGTGTACCGCAGGTGACGAGCACAGGGGGAACAGGGGCGAGCAGCGCGCCGCCGTTCCAGGAGATCTTCGGCGGAGCATTCTCATCATTCATGCAGGATCACGCTCCTTTTTTGGCACAGTCCAGCCGGATCTTTGCAGCGAGGTAGCCGGTTTCCATACGGAAGCAGGCACCGGAGACAATGCGGTAAAGGGGAGTTCGGTCGAGCTGGAGTTTCTGAAACAAAGCGGTTGTACGCGCACACATGGAACGGAAGGACCAGTGGTCATAATACCAGATGACAAATTTCCATTTTCGCAGATCTTTCGGCTCTGCGGAACGGACTTCTGTATCCGGCGGAACGGAATGCGGTGCTTCTGTCAATGTTGCGGTTGTTTGGGAAGATGTTGCCGGAGCCGATGTTGCAGCGATCGTGGTAGAATCGGTTGATTCCGGCGGCATATCGCTGCCGTCCTCGGTAATGGAGAACGGGGCATCGACGACAGAGACGGCAGTATCGGAAGAATCGACGGCAGTGATCCGCAGTTCATATTCTCCGTCCGGAAGTGTGGCGAAAATGAGTTTTTTCGTAAAGAATCCGGTCAGTTTATATTCTTTTGCATGCGGATAGACGGTCACGGTCTGGATGGGGTCAGACTCATTATGGAGATCATAGATCGCGCCGGTAATGGTACGGAGCACATGATCGGAAGTGACGGTTCCGGCGATGGTAAAATTGGAACCGGCTTTCATATTGCCGGCAGGAAGGGCAGAATTGGTAATGACGGCAGAATGATTGAAAAACTGGTAAGTATAGCAGATATTGCGGTCAACGGTGGTGCGGATGCCGTCACATTTTCCGCATCCGGAATACTGCCAGATGGTTGCTTCATCGGAGAGATCATGACCGGCAGGGCTTGCAAGACCGTTGATGGAATCGAAATAATTGGCTTCCCAGATGGGATAACCGGCTTCAATGAGCTGATCGCGGTCGATGCACTCATGGAAGAAGGCAGAACTGGAATACACACCGGCAGTATGGCCTGCATCCTCAATGCGTTCCAGACCTGCAAGCAGCGCAGGCATAAAGACATCCGGGGAGAGATGCTCCTGCCGTGCAGCCGATTCCATATCGAGAAAAACGGGCAATTCAAAGGATTTTCCCTTGAGACAGTCCAGCATATAGTCAACATCTTCAACGAATTCTTTTTCGGTCGCGGCATCGGTATAGATATAGCAGCCAAGGGGCATACCGGCAGCGCGTGCCTGCTCGTAATTCTGTTCGAAGCAGGGGTCAATTTCCCAGTCGTCATATTGGCGAATGACCTTGCAGCAGCGCAAAATCGCATATTTAATATCCGTATTTACGACGGTTTTCCAGTCGATCTCCTCCTGATATTTGGAGACATCAATGCCGGGGATCTCGGCGGCAGCGGATGCATGGAGCAGCCGGTCTGCGGAAAAATCCGATGCAGGAAGCAATAAAAGCGGAAAAATCAGTGCCAGCATAATGACCAAAGCAGTCAAACGGCATATATGCAACTTCAACAAACCACGCTCCTTTCACCCAAATTATAATCCTATCCATTATACCATAAAACGGCGGAAAAAGCAAGCGTTTTCTGAGAATATTCAAAAAAATGAGGCAAACTGCACTTTTTATGCAAAAAGGAGCGAAAAATGCAAAGAAGCGGCGGATTCCTGCATATTGGATAAAAAGCAAGGAATACTTGACGAAAACTGCGGGATGCGCTATAATGAAGGCAGAGGCGGGAAAATGCCTCATAAATGATCGGATCGCATCAGATCCGGAGAAAAAAGGGGATAGAAAGATGAAAAAACGGCGGCAAAAATGCAGGTTTGCGGCATTTTGTACCGGTGCCGCGCTGCTTTGGGGATTTCCGGCAGCGGTATCGGCAGCAGCGCCTGCGCAAAGTGCATTTTCGGCAATCTCTGAACAGATCGGACTTGCAGCAAATCTCTATTGCATTGCAGACAGCGGGTCAGCCGATCATGCGGCACTGCAATGGGCGACCACGCTGGATGCATCACAATATACGCTTTACCGTTCGGTGGGCAATGATGCGCATTTTGAGCCGGTTTATACCGGAACCGGTACATCATGGTCGGATAACAGCATGCAGACCGGTCAGATCTATTACTATCAGCTTGCAGTCTCCGGCAAAAACGGCGTGCAGTATTCCGCCGTCAAATCGCTGGAACCCTGTGCGCTGCCGGACGGTCTGAATGTGTATGATAACCAGAAAGGCAGCAATCTGGTTTATGAGACAAGCGGTTATCATGTCGGCAATACTTATTATAGTTATGCGCTGCGCAGTCACGGCGGTCAGCAGGATATTTATTTGGAAGAAACAACATCCTCTGACGGCAGACACTTCGGAAATGCCAGAAATGTGGCAGATTCTTCCCAGAACAGCGCACTTGCAAGCTGTAAGATCGAATCTGTGCATATTGAATATCTGCCTTATGCAAATAAGGTGGTCGTGTGGGCGCACTGGGAAAAACCAAGCGGCTACAGCGACGGAAAAGCGCTGGTCATCACCGGAACACCGGGCGGTCAGTTCACCGTGCATCATGTGTATAATCCGCTGAATATTCAGGTGCGGGATATGGCGATCTTCTTTGACGATGACGCAGACCATACCGGTTATCTGATCGCTGCCGCCAACAAAGAAGGACAGGGCGCAAATGCGACCATCTATATTTTTAAGATGAATGCAGGCTATAACGATGTTACCGAAGTCGTGAAGACCCTGCATGAAGATCAATACCGCGAATTCCCGAATCTCATCAAGCGCGGCGGCTATTATTTCCTGTTTACATCGCAGGCAGCGGGCTGGTATCCAAGCAGCGGCGCATATACCGTGACGAATGATATTGCGGGAAAATGGAGCGAATTGCGCAGCATCGGCAACAGTTCCACCTTTTCCTCGCAGTCCGGCTGGATCGTGAATTTGCAGGATCAGAATTATCTCATGCATGCTTACCGCTGGCTGCGGGCATCTTCCACCAGCGGCACAACGCTTTGTCCGCTGTATTTTGACAATGGCTTTGCATTTTATGATTATTACCCGTCATTCCGCTACAGCACCAAAACCGGCGCACTCTATCCGGTGCAGGAAGGCGTGCTGCTCTCGCAGGATCATCCGGCATCGGCATCGCTTGCTGCAAAGTCCGATACCGCACCGCAAAAAGCGTTTGACGGCTCTTATCAGTCTTCGTTCACCGTGATCGGCGATCATAAGAAATGGCCCTTCTATTTGCAGGTCGATCTGGAACAGGTCTGTTCGCTTGCCAATATCCAGACCTCGTGGTATATCTGCAAAGGCTCGGAAGGATACTATACTTATACGGTGGAAGGCAGCACGGACGGCATCCACTGGACAAAATTGCTCGATCATACCGATCAAAACAGCGATGTGGTCAACAGCACTTACGGCTTCAACAGCGATATGCTGACCGGAGAAGCGCGGTATGTGCGGCTGAATGTCAAAAATGCGACTTTGCATAACAATCCGGACAACAACTGGTATACGCCGACTGTATACGAAATGAAAGTGTTCGGCAAGCCGCTGCGTGCTGCTGATATGCCGCTGCCGGCAGTCGCATATGATTTTGCAGCCGCAAACGGCAGAACAGTCCCCGATATCAGCGGAAACGGCGGTGATCTGACACTCGCAGGCGGCGCGGCGATCGCTGCGGATCCGGAAAAAGGCAATGTGCTCCGCCTGAGCAGCGATGCTGCGGATTATGCCGAACTGCCGCAGGGCTTGCTGGACGGCGCTTCGGAATATACCGTTGTGATGGATGCAAAATCCGATGCGGACGGCGATTTCTTTACCTTCGCTTCCGGTCAGAGCCGCGATAAATATGCCTTTTTCAAGATTGCACAGGATCATTTCCGCTTCCAGACAACCACCGATACATGGCGCGGCGAAAGCGGCTTCCGATATGATCTGGACGGCACAAAATGGCATCGGTTTGTTTTGTCGGTCAGCGGCGGCAGCGCAAGACTCTATATTGACGGCGTTCGTGTCTCCGAAAGCACCGATCTGACCACAAGCCCTGCGGATATGGGCAGCAATCAGCTTTGCTATCTGGGCAAATCATTCTATTCCGAGGATATCGGCTATCAGGGTCTTTTGGATAATGTTGCGGTTTATCGGCAGGCGCTGACCGAAAAGGAAGTGCAGCAATTGTGCAGAAATGCAGCGGTAAAAGGCGATGTCAATGCGGACGGCGTGTGTGATATTGCAGATGCCGTGATGCTGCAAAAATATCTGCTGGACGGCGGAACCGTGACCGATTGGCAGGCGGGCGATCTGGACGGAAACGGCAGACTCCATGCGGCTGATCTGACTTTGCTCAAACGGCTCCTGCATGGAATTTAACATCAAAAAATAAGCGGCGTTCCAAAACACGGAACGCCGCTTTATCTGTCGGGAACCATATCGCTGACACGATGATTGACATTGGGTTCGCCAAGGAGACATTTCTTTTATGAGAAGATCAGTTCTTCCAGCTCCGCCCGCAGACGCTTGATGATCTTCTTCTCTAAACGGGAAATATATGACTGCGATATGCCGATCGCATCTGCGACCTCTTTCTGCGTTTTTTCATGCCCGTCGAGCAAGCCGAACCGCATTTCCATGATCTGCCGTTCCCGCGGGCTCAGCCTTGCGACCGCTTCCCGCAGCAGCCGCCGTTCCGATTCCGTTTCAATATCCCGGCAGACTGCATCTTCATCCGTGCCGAGCAGATCCGAAAGCAAAAGCTCATTGCCGTCCCAATCGACATTCAGCGGCTCGTCAATCGAGATCTCTGCACGATATTGCGATACTTTGCGCAGATGCATCAGAATCTCGTTTTCAATGCAGCGCGATGCAAATGTCGCAAGTTTGATATTCTTTTCCGGATGAAACGCCGATACCGCTTTCATCAGTCCGATCGTGCCGATCGAGATCAGATCATCTAATGAGGCGGCAGGGGATGAGGATTCGAATTTTTTTGCGATGTACACAACAAGACGCAGATTGTGCAGGATCAGACGGTCACGCGCTTCCTGATCGCCCGCCGAAAGCGCTGCAAATGCCGCTGCTTCTTCTGCACGGGTCAGCGGCGGCGGAAGACGGTCACTCCCGCTGATATAATGCATCTGCTGCGCGGGATCCCGCCGGAGCAGCCGTGCGCGGAGCAGCAGAAAACAACGCATGAAAATATCCATAGAATCAAATCACCTCTGTGAAAATGTTATGCCCGATACCAGAACAGCAGGCAGGATCGCAGGCGCTTC
>DMBA01000150.1:6761-17751 GCA_003446315.1 Ruminococcus sp.
GCGTAATCCGGCTGAATCGCCGGCAGGAGCTTCGTTCCGGCGACCGTTTTGACCGGGATCATTCGGAATCCGCGGAATGCTGCCGCCGATCCGGCTTGCGTAAGCAATTGTGACAGCTCCGGCAGCGCACTGCATACGATCACGGGCTTTCCGCTGAATGCGTCCTTGAGCGTGTTGCCGGTGTCACAGAGCGCGGGCAGCAGCAGATCGTGCGAGCCGATGCGCAGATGCAGACGGTATCGGCGATGCTGCAAGATCTCGCTGCGGCGATTCAGAAATGTGGCTGCTGCCGCTGCCGCTGCCGTTCCCGTCAGAAGCGTAAACAGGGAAATATCTGCATAAAATACCATGTTATGCATACAGAATCCGGATGCGTGCCGAAGCATTGCCAGTGCGTACAGCATCCCGCAGAAAAACATACTCAGCAGCAGAAAAACTGCCGTCATACGGCAAAGCCGCCGGATCGGACGCAAGCCGAATGCCGCCGCACAGATCCCGAATGCAGGCAGGATCCTTCCCGCAAGCGCGGCAGCAGGCGGCAGTCGGGGCAGCAATATGATGCAGGCTGCACATGCACCAAGCAGCGCCGCAAGCAATCCGCGCTTATTGGAAAGCGGTGTATGCGTCAGCCGCGCCGCCGCATGCAGCAGGGCATAATCTGCCCAGAGATTTGAAAGCAAAAGCACATCCAGATAAATCGTCACGGCAATCACCGTGTTTCAGTATAGCATATCCGTGCGGGATGATCCTGTCGAAGCAGGGGAGCAGTACCGCGCTTTTTTCACGCCGGATGCTTCTTCCTGCCGGCGCTTAGAATTATTTCTTGTTTCCCTTGCAATTTCCGTCATAATCTGCTATAATATATAGATGTAAGTCGCCGGTAACAGTTGCCGGTTTGAGATGAAAGGAGCTGCACGGATTTTTATGCCTATCCAGAATTATGAAACAAATGCTGCGCCGGATACCTATTTCGGCTGCAATGTGTTCAATGAGCAGGTCATGCGGAACCGTTTGCCGAAAAAGGTGTTTGAGGCGGTCATGTGTACCCGCAGAATGGGAACCTCTCTGCCGCGGGAGGCTGCGGATGTTGTCGCCAATGCCATGAAAGACTGGGCTGTGGAGAAAGGGTGTACCCATTTTACACACTGGTTCCAGCCCATGACAGGTGTGACGGCGGAAAAGCATGATGCGTTCCTGACACCGGTTCAGGGCGGCAGCGTGATCCTTGATCTGACCGGCAAGGAACTGATTAAGGGTGAATCGGATGCTTCTTCGTTCCCTTCCGGCGGTCTGCGCGCAACCTTCGAAGCACGCGGCTATACGGCATGGGACCCGACTTCTGATGCATTTATCAAAGACCGCACGCTCTGCATCCCGACAGGCTTTGTATCCTATACCGGCGAAGTGCTGGATAAGAAGACACCCCTGCTGCGCTCGATGGAAGCGGTCAGCAGAGCAAGTGTCCGGATGCTGCGGCTGTTCGGCAATGACAAGGTGCAGCGTGTCATGACGAATGTCGGGCCGGAACAAGAGTATTTCCTTATTGATAAAGCAAGCTATGATGCCCGCGAAGATCTCATCCTGACCGGCAGAACACTGTTCGGTGCAATGCCCCCGAAGGGCGAGGAAATGGATGACCACTATTTCGGCAATCTTACGCAGCGTGTCTCCGATTTCATGCGGGAACTCGATGTGGAGCTCTGGAAGCTCGGTATCTATGCCAAAACAGAACATAATGAAGTTGCACCGGCACAGCATGAGCTGGCTCCGGTCTATACCACCTCGAATATCGCAGCGGATCATAACCAGCTTACCATGGAGCTGATGAAAAAGATCGCACTGAAACACGGACTCGTCTGCCTGCTGCATGAAAAGCCGTTTGCAGGCATCAGCGGTTCCGGTAAACATAATAACTGGTCGCTCTCGACCGATGACGGTCAGAATCTGCTCGATCCGGGCGATACGCCGCAGGATAATATGCAGTTTTTGCTGGTGCTCTGCGCCTTCCTCAAGGGCGTGCATGAGTATGCACCGCTGATCCGGCTCTCCTCTGCTTCCGCCGGCAATGACTGCCGTCTGGGCGGCAATGAAGCGCCCCCGACGGTCATCTCTGTGTTTATCGGCGATGATCTCCAGCGCGTGCTGGATGCCATCGAACAGGGCAAGGCGCTGGATGATAACGGAAAAGAACGCTTTAACCTCGGCGTGGATGCCATGCCGCAGTTCCGCAAGGATACCACTGACCGGAACCGTACTTCTCCGATGGCGTTTACCGGCAATAAATTTGAATTTCGGATGCTTGGGTCTGCCGATTCGATCTCTTGCTTCAATTTTGTCATCAATACCATCTTTGCATATGAAATTACATGTTTCTGCGAAGAATTGGAAAAGGCTGACGACTTCCAGACTGCCCTGCATGATCTGATCGTGCGTACCATCCGGGAACATAAGGATATCATCTTCAACGGCAACGGCTACGGCGATGCGTGGTTTGCTGAGTGCAGAAGACGCGGTCTGCCCGATTATCCTTCCACCGTGGAATCGCTCCAGCAGTATGACAGAGATGAATTTGTGAAGATTTTCGAGGAAATGGGCGTGCTCAACCGCGCTGAAATCGTTTCCCGTAAGGAGATCCTGCTCGACAACTACAGCAAGACCGTCTGCATTGAAGCAAAAACCATGCTGAATATCGCACGCAAGAAGATCCTGCCGGTCTGCATCTCTTATACAAAAGAACTCTGCGAAACGATCGGTGCAAAACAGCATATGTCTCCGATGCTCGGTCTGAGCACGGCTGTGGAAGATGCGCTGGTTTCTGAGATCAGCGATCTGACATCCGGTCTTTATGATGCCATCGAGGATCTGCGCGATGCCATCCACGCTGCGTCAAGATGCGAGGGCGTGACTGCGACCGCCGAAGCCTATCGGCAGCATGTCATTCCGGCAATGAACCGTCTGCGCTGGGCAGCGGATGCACTGGAAGTGCTGATCCCGCAGGATCTGTGGCCCTTCCCGGCATATTCCGAGATGCTCTATAATATCTGATGACCGAATCTGAAAAACTGGACGCGCTCCCTGCATTGCTGGCGGAATGGTTTCCGCTGCATGCAAGAGCGCTGCCCTGGCGCAGAGACAAAGAACCTTATCATGTCTGGCTCTCTGAGATCATGCTCCAGCAGACCCGCGTGGAAGCCGTGAAACCTTATTATCTGCGCTTTCTGGAACGTCTGCCGGATATTCCTGCACTGGCTGCCTGTCCGCAGGATGCGCTGATGAAGCTCTGGGAAGGACTCGGCTATTACAGCCGCGCACGCAATCTGCAAAAGGCGGCACAGCAGGTGATGAACGATTTTGACGGGCATTTCCCAACCGCTTACAGCGAGATCCATGCGCTTGCCGGCATCGGGGATTATACTGCCGGTGCCATTGCATCTATTTGCTTTGATCTGCCGGAGCCTGCTGTTGATGGAAATGTTTTGCGCGTATATACGCGGATTTTGTGCGATGATCGCTGCACGGATGAGCCGGGTGTCAAAAAGGATATCCGGGAACGGCTGCGGGATGTTTATGCAAAAACGCCCGAAGGCTCCCGCGGCACACTCACACAGGCTCTCATGGAGATCGGTGCGACCGTCTGTGTGCCGAACGGTGCGCCGCATTGTGCGTGCTGTCCGCTGCGGGAGATCTGTGATGCCTGCCGAACCGATACGGCGATGGATTATCCGGTTCGGAAGCAGAAAAAAGCCCGCAGGATCGAGGAATATACCGTTTTTATCCTGCAATGCGGCGATCAGATCGCTGTGCGGAAACGAAAGAATACCGGTTTGCTTGCGGGACTTTGGGAGCTGCCGCATCTGGACGGAACAATGGATGCACAGGCTGCGCTCGATGCCGCTGCCCAGTGGCAGACCGGCGCGGAAGAATTGTGCTCCGTGCGCACTTGTAAGCATATTTTTACGCATATTGAATGGCATATGACGGCGGTGCATCTGCTCGTGCGGCAGATGTCCGGTCACTTCCGATGGGTCACGGCGGAACAGCTTCAATCAGAAACTGCGCTGCCGACTGCTTTTCGCATCTGCCTGCCGAAGGCGTGAAGTTGACTCCCGTTTCATCTTGCTTTTAGAAAGGAAGGTTTTATCATGACCTACAAAGAGGAATTTATCAAGTTTATGACGGAGTGCGGCGTGCTGACTTTCGGCGATTTTACGCTGAAATCCGGCAGAAAAGCCCCCTATTTCGTCAATACCGGCAACTATAAGACCGGTAAACAGCTTTGCAGACTCGGCGAATATTACGCTGCATGTATGCAGGAACACGGTCTGAAAGCAGATGTGCTGTTTGGCCCGGCATACAAAGGCATCCCGCTGGCTGCCGCTGCTTCCATCGCACTCTGGAAAGAGCACGGCGTGGAAGTCGGTTATGCTTATGACCGCAAGGAAGTAAAAGATCACGGCGAGGGCGGCATGATCGTCGGCTCAAAGCTCGAAGACGGCACAAAAGTCGTCCTGATCGAAGATGTGATGACTTCCGGCAAGGCGCTGCGTGAGGTATATCCCAAGCTGAAATCCGTTGCGGATGTGGACATCACCGGTATGATTATCACGGTTGACCGGCAGGAAAAAGGCTTGCAGAGCGAGAAATCTGCTGTGCAGGAAGTCAAGGAAGAATTCGGCATTGATGTGTATTCCATCGTGACGGTCAGCGATATCATTGCTGCGATCGAAAACGGTGTGGTTGAAGGCAAGGCATATCTCCCGCAGATGAAGGCGTACCGCGAACAATACGGCGTTTGAGGCAAAAGAAAACCGGAAGATGCATGCACCTTCCGGTTTCTTTCTGACAGGATACTGCGGCATTGCCCTCCCGATCATTGCCCGTAACATATGAATCGTGTGATTTGCGCCGTGGTTTTATATCGGATTGCCGCAGTATGCTATATAAAAAGAGGAGAGTAGAAAAAGCATTTAGAATCGTGAAAACCGTTTTGGCAGATGATGATTGCTCAATCGGATCAGGAACAGTTGCCCTCTTGCTACATACGTTTTTTTCGTTTCACAAGACTGTTCTTGACCCATTCAGGCATGGAGCATCCGATCTGCCGGAATCAAACGGCTGTGGGAGATGCCGTACAGCAGTTGCCCTCTCGTACCATACAATCTGATTGTTTTTACAAGACTGCCGTACTGCACCGGTGCAATGGAATTGCTGCGATTGCGATTAGGGGGAATCAGGATACAACGACAACGCCGTTGAGGAGTGTATACTGGTAAGAACCTGCATCTTCAGATGATGTGTCTGCGATGAAGTTTGCGCTGCTTGTGTCGAGGCAAATCTGATAGACATCGCCGGACTGTGCATCTTCCGGAATGGTGTAAGTGTAATTTGCGAGCACATAACCGTTCCGGATATCTGCATTGTTTACGCGAATCCATGCAAATGCGCCCTTGTTGACAACTTTGACAGGCGGTAAATTGAAGTCTGCATCTTCAAATGCGTAATCCGTGTCAATGTCGGATGTTATATCAACCGGTGTCAGACCGGCCGGCGGAATGACGCGGAAACCAAAGCCGGCCAATGCCCGTGCACCGGCAAGATATACCGGAACTGTGACTGTTTCACCCGGAGCACCTTGTGCGCAGCCGATTTCAACATACAGGGATCTAAGTGCAAAAGGCTTATTCCCGATCGCATCTGCGTCAGTGCCGTCGTGATAAGAGAGTTCACGGTATTCTGCCCACAGCGGCTGTTCGCCGACAAGGGTCTGGCAGAAATAGGAGAGGATGCTCTGTGCATCCGTGACATCAATGATGCCGTTCATGTCAATGTCAGCATTCTCTGTTTCGTCGGTCACGGCATCGTCAATGTTCTCGACAATGCTTTCCGCGTAGTAGTTCAGTGCCATTTGCGCGTCATTTGCTGTGATCTTCAGGTCGCCGTCCATATCGCCCATCAGATTGACTTTTTCCGCAGCGGATGCCGGGAAAGCATGGCACATGCTGACTGCCGCAATTGCTGCTGTGAGCATTGCTGCAAATCTTTTTCTCTGTGATTTCATGTGAAAACCTCTTTCAGCTTATGTTTCTCTTTTTTCTTTATATTTATAGTATGTATACTAAGAGGGACCGGTTATTTACTGGACAACAATGACACCGTCCAGCAGGGTGTACTGATAACCATTGTGATTTTCGCCGCCAAAGAGAGTCGTTTTCGGCGCGTTGACATGCAGCGGATAGATGGTTCCGGGTTTTGCATCTTCCGGAACGGTGTAGGTGTATTCTGCGATGATGCCGTTTTCCGGAAGCAGCGGCTCGTCGATCGTGACCCAGAACATGGAACCGACCGGCGGATAGAGATAGACCAAGCCGTTTTCTGCCGTGAGCACGCGATCATCTTTCTCTTTGATCTCACCCAGCGGAAGCGCGCAGGAGATGCTGACGGGTTCCAGACCTTCCGGCGGATCCAGGAACAGCTTTGCACTTGTGACGGTGGTCAGTCCGCTTGCATAGACCGGGATCGTTATGGTTTCACCCGGTGCAGCAGTCCGGCATCCGACTTCCAGATACATGCCGTTATTCGGAAACGGTTCGTTCTGGGGAACAAAGTCATGTTCTTCAAGGCTGTATTGCAGGTATTCGGATCCGTCATGATAGGAGATGTAATCTGAAAGCTCCCGCAGATCAGCCCAAAGCGGCTGCTCGCCAAGCATCGACAGGCAGAAATAATTGAGAATATTCTGCGCATCCATGACATCCACAATGCCGTCCATATCAATATCGGCTTGATAATTGTCATCTGTGGCTGTGTTGGTTTGATTTCCGACGAGGCTCTCTGCATAGAGATTGAGTGCGAGCTGCGCATCATTTGCTGTGACGAGATAGTCATAATCCAGATCGCCTGTCAGACGAAACGGTTCCTGTGCCGATGCCGGCAGCGCCTGCATCATTGCAAGTGCTGCCGCTGCGGCGGACAAGAAAGCTGTGATTTTTTTGAGATTCATGATAGCTTCCTTCCTGTTTCAGATCATTCTACGATCACGACACCGTTGAGGGTGGTGTACTGGTAAGAATCCAGCGTGTACTCTGTGTTATTTCCCAGAAGGGTATCCATATACAGTTCATTTTCTTCCGGGTTATCTTCATCAATTGCATCGTAATCAATCGGCTGATAATCCGGGTTTTTCTCATATGCAATGAACTCGCACTTTGCCGGATTGAAGCAGATGGGATAAACCGTGCCGGATTCTGCATCTTCCGGAATGGTGTAAGTGTAATTTGCAAGCACATAGCCGTCACGGATCTGGATGTTTTCCGCAGATGCCCAGACCATTGCGCCCTTTTCCGGATTGAATGCCGGTTCAATGGAGATCATCGGGCTGGGAGATTCAAAATCATCAGCGATCGTGGAAGTGATCTCACCGGGGGTCAGCCCTTCCGGCGGCGTGATAAACATGACCATGCCGATCAGATCTTCGATGCCGGCGATATAAACCGGAACGGTCACTGTTTCGCCCGGAGCACCCTGTGCACAGCCGATCTCCAGATACAGACCGGTCATTCTGAACGGTACATCGTTTTTGACCGTTCCTTCGTCCAGCGCTCGCCGATATTCATATTCTGTGCCGTCATGATAAGAGACTTCACGCAGATCTGCCCACAGCGGCTGACCGCCGACAAGGGTCTGGCAGAAGTAATTGAGGATGCTCTGTGCATCGGTGACATCAATGACACCGTTCATGTCGATATCGCCGTTGCCGTTCTCTGCATTGGCTGCATTGTCCTCGTTGCCGACGATGCTCTCTACATAAATATCCAGTGTTGTCTGTGCATCATTTGCGGTGATCTTGTAATCGCCGTCCATGTCGCCCATGAGATGCATGGTTTCATTTGCGGAAACCGGCATTGCACTGCACATGCTGCATACTGCTGCGGCAGCCGTCAGGAATGCAAAAATTCTGTTCTTTTTCATTTGGATTCAGTCCTTTCTGTTTGATTATCGGAAGCGTTCTTATTCGCAGACAACAACGCCTTCCAGCAATGTGAATTCGTATGCATAATCATACGCTTTGGGGATGAACTTGCTCACTTGCTCATCGTTGAGGCGCACCTGATAAACAGTGCCTGCTTCTGCATCCTCGGGGATGGTGTAGTGATAAGTACCGATCACGAAGCCGTCACGCGGGTTGATGTTGTGTGCCTGTGCCCAGACGATCGCGCCGTACTCCGGATTGGTGATGACATAATTGACGCTGTCGGAATCGGATACTGCTTCGCCGTTTGCAAGGATCTCCGGTCCAATATTAGAGGTGATGTCGGTGCAGGTCAGGCGCTCATCTGCCTTGACAAAGAACTGGAAGCCTGCAAGCTCATCGACACCGGCGATATAAACCGGAACTTCAACGGTTTCACCGGGGGCACCCTGTGCACAGCCGATCTCCAGATACATGCCCTTGAGGGAGAACGGGTTTTCCGCATTCGGATCCGCTGCTTCGCCGTGCGTGCCGCGGTAAGATACTTCACGGAAATCTGCCCAAAGCGGCTGACCGCCGACAAGGGTCTGGCAGAAGTAATTGAGGATGTTCTGGGCATCCGAAACGTCAATGATGCCGTTCATGTCGATATCGGCATTGCCGTTTTCCGGCGTTGCGGTGTTATCCTCATTGCCGACGATGCTTTCTGCATAGATGTTCAGGGCATCCTGCGCATCATTTGCGGTGATCTTGTAATCGCCGTCCATGTCGCCCATCAGGCGAAGGGCGGTATCCGCTGCAAATGCAGGCATTGCACTGCACATGCCCATTGCGGACACGGATGCGATCAGTACGGAAGCGATTCTTGCTTTCAGCTTTTTCATGGTAAAAACTCCTTTCTGAAAATAGATATAGAATGGTGGGGGCAGCTCTGAATGCCGTTCTTGTTTATTCGACAACGATCACGCCGTCGAGCAGGGTGTAAGCGAATGCGTCTGTTCCGGAAAGCGGGACGAACTTGGTATATGAGGTATCAACATGCAGCTCATATACGGTGCCGGGTTCTGCATCTTCCGGAATTGTATAAGTGTATACGCCGGCGAGGAATCCGTCACGCGGATCAATCGGTTTGCCGGATGCCCATGTCACAATGGCTTGTGTCGTATTGGCAAAGACGCTCCGGTCTAAGTATTCAAGGAGCAGATCGCGGTCGTCTTTGAGTTCCGGATGCTCTTCGATGAGTGCATGATATTCATCCATCGTGCTTGCCAGACCCGCTTCCGAATGGATCTCACTGCATTCCAGACGCGCATCTGCTTCCATGCGGAGCTGGAAACCTGCAAGCTCATCTACGCCGGACATATAAACCGGAACCTGAACGGTCTCACCCGGTGCCGCACTCTGGCAGCCGACTTCCAGATACATGCCTTGCAGATTGAAGTAACCACTTGAATGGTGTGTGCCGTTGGGGCTGTAATTGCTGCCGTCATTATATGAGATGAAGCCGGAAAGCTCACGGATGGATGCCCACAGCGGATGCTCGCCGATGAGAGTCTGGCAGAAGTAATTGAGAATGTTCTGCGCATCTGCAACATCAATGATGCCGTTCATGTCAATGTCGCCGCTGCCGTTTTCTGCGTTGGCTGTGTTATCCGTATTGCCGACAAGACTTTCAACGTAGACATCCAAAGCCAGTTGTGCGTCATTTGCGGTCACTTTGCAGTCTGCATCCATATCGCCCATCAGCGGAATGGACTCTGCTGCGGATACCGGCATGGCGCTGAACAGCGTCATTGCTGCGGCAGAAGCCGTCAGAATCGCGGATAATCTGCTTTTTACGTTTTTCATGGTAAATCCTCCTTGTTTCACTCCTTGTTTCAGTGTAGTTGTTTTTCACTGTATCTGTTGGTAAAAGGGTTGGGGACTGTGATCATGGAATTTGAATTTTGGGGAAGGCGTTGTTTTGCGCCTCTGTAACTGGAAACAATTCTGCGGGAAAAATGTCCCAAAGAATTTTTGACTTTGTATGAATGCACAAACGGATATACTGAATTTTGTGCACGTTGCTAAAATCGAGGAAGATATGGGACAAATCGCGTTTTGGATTGTTTATCATTATAAGGGAATGGATTTGGAAGGGAAGTGTCACGATGCAAAATACAGATGCATTTTCGAAACTGTATCAACAGCATGCTGATTTTGTATATGCGATCGCACTTTCCTATCTGAAAAATCCGGCAGAAGCAGAAGATGTGACTGCTGATGTATTTGTTCAGGTGCTGGAAACCGGGATCACATTCCCGACAGATTCACAGGCGCGGGCTTGGCTTGCGACTGCTGTCAAGAATCGGTGCAAGAATATATTGAAAAACTGGATCCGGCGAAAACGTGTTGCCGAAGAAGTCATGGAGCAGATTCCGGTCGTCAGTATGAAACCGGAGCTGAATCAGGTCATGGAAGCACTGTATGCGCTGCCGGAACGCTATCGGATGCCGCTGCTGCTGTTTGCAGTACAGGGGTATTCCGTGCGGGAGACCGCTGAAATATTGAAACTGAATGAAAGTACCGTCCGGACGCGCATTGCAAGAGCGCGTGAAATGATTCGGAAAGAAACGGGGGTGGATGAAGCATGAAACAGCAGGATCAGAACAGCAGACCGGAACTCTATCAGGAACTGAACGCGGGTTTCCGGATGACGCAGCAGCAAAAAGACCGCGTGGAACAGATGATTCTGGAACGCGCAAATCAGAAAAAGAATATGACTGCACCGGCTGCCGATCTGCATGCCAATCCGATCCGTTTGCGCCGGAATCTGCTCTTGCCGCTTGCCGCCTGCCTGACTTTGACGGTCGGCAGTATCATCGGCGTTTCCTATGCGATGCGTCAGCGGAATGACCTGACGATCAGCGAGAGCAGTACGCCGGTCGAGGAACAGGTGCAAACCGAAACAGATGTGACCGAAACCACCACGCAGCCCGCAGAAACTTCGGCTGACATGACACATACAACAACCGGCAAGAC
>DMBA01000202.1 GCA_003446315.1 Ruminococcus sp.
GAATGCATGCAGCATTCCTCTTGACATTTTTATTCGTTTGCGCACGGATTTCCCGCTTTAATCCCAGTAAGACAGCTTCTTTGCATCCAGTCCGATCTGTTCAGCGCGGAATTCCGGATTCCTGCCTGCTTTCTTCTGCGCTTCATAATCCTTCAGTGCAAGGATCACTTGCTTCGATAACAGCACACAGCACGGAATGTTGATCAAGGTCATGCCGCCCATCGTGAGGTCTGCAAGCGTCCACGCAAAATCCATTTCCATCATCGCACCGGCAAAGATCACCAGCACGCATACCACATAAAACAACTGCATAAACCGCTTTGACGGCTGACGCTTCTTGTTCAGATAAATCAGCGCATTGTCTACATAATACAGGTTTCCAAGCAGCGTTGTGAATGCAAACAGCACCATCGCAGCCGTGATGAAAACAGGGCCTGCAACGCCGAAAACCGTCGAGATCGCATTTTGTACATACATCGCGCCGGATACCGATTCGTTATACGGCGTGCCGGAACACAGGCACATGAATGCCGTCGCCGTGCACAGCAGAATCGTGTCAATATAGACCGAAACCGTCTGCACAAGTCCCTGCTTGACCGGATGCGTGACATCTGCGGATGCCGATGCGTTCGGCGCGGATCCAACACCCGCTTCATTGGAATACAGTCCGCGCTTGATGCCAAGCACCATGCAGCTTCCTGCAAGTCCGCCGAAAATCGAACGGAAATCAAATGCATCTGCAAAGATCAGACCGAACATCTGCGGAATGTTTTTGAAATGACAGCCGATCACGATCAGCGAGATCAGGACATATGCAACGCCCATGAACGGCACGATCTTTTCCGTCATGCTGATGATGCGCTTGCCGCCGCCCATCACACAGAATCCAACCAGAACCGCAAGGATCAAGCCCACCAGCAGCGGGGTCGTTTTGGCATCATAAAAACTGTAAACTGCAAAGGATGATTGCAGATTGTATGAACAAAGCAGATTGAATCCGACTGCATAGGTCGCAATCAGAAATACACAGAAAATCGCTGATATGACCGGCTTTCCAAGCGCCTGCTCTATGTAATATGCAGGGCCGCCGTAGCAATTGCCGTCTTTGCCCTTTTTCTTGTAGATCTGCGCCAATGTACTCTCCATAAAGGCTGAGGATGCCCCGATGATGCACATCAGCCACATCCAGAAACATGCGCCCGGCCCGCCGATACAGATCGCTGTTGATACGCCGACAATATTTCCGGTGCCGACACGGGATGCCGTTGAAACGATCAGCGCCTGAAAGGATGATACTTTTTGCGAGCCCTGCGGCTTTTCCATAATCAGACGGCAGGATTCCCGAATGAGCCGGAGCTGCACAAACCGCGTCCGGAAGGAAAAATACAGTCCGGCGGCTGCAAGGACTATAATCAGAATGGGATAGTACATGATATCGTCTGCACGATTTAATATTGCGGCGATTTTTTCAAACATCTGCGGTCTCCGATTTTCTGTCATTTTTGTGGATACATAGTCATAGTATAACATACTTTGTTGAAAAAAGCAATGCATATGCACCCGAAATTTTCAATCGCAGAACAATGCTGCAAAAGCATGCATTCCTTCGGCGCGGCGGCTCCGACCGGCATGCGTTCACTGTCTGCCGGATATCACACCGCGCATCATTATGCAATCTGCCGAAAACGGATTCTGTTTTTGTAAGCGTTCCCGCTGTTTTGTACGAAAATGGAAAATATCCATTTCTTTTTGCAAGATATACTTGACATTTTGCAAACTATGGTGTATAATACAGGCAGAAAGGGGGGATCATCCCATGAAAAATAAAAAAATGAAAATCGCCCGCATGGAATGCGACATGAATCAGGAAGCACTTGCAAAAGCCGTCGGTGTGACCCGCCAAACGATCGGTATGATCGAATCCGGCAACTATAACCCGACGCTGAATCTCTGTATTGCAATCTGCGACGCGCTCGGCAAAACACTCAATGACCTTTTCTGGCTCCCGAAAGATGAAAGGGGGGAATCCTCATGAAAACACAGAACCAACTGTTCAACCGCCTGCTGGATCAGCTTTCCGGCACCCACCCGAACGATGAACGCACTTCGCACATCAATGAACAAGGCTTCGCTTTGTGCGGTCTGTTTTATATCTGTGCACTGGCTGTCCAGAGCGTGCGTTTCCTGTCCGACGGCTCCTTCTATACAAACGGCCATTTCGATCCCGCTGCCGTTTCACCCGTCGTGCTCGCTGTCATGATCCTCATTATGCTCCGGATCACATGCGTGCAGCGCCGCAAAGAATCCCATTTGCAGCAAAAAACACACGGCAAAATCCGTCTTTATGAGCTGCCCCGCGCCGCCGCTGCCCTGCTCTCCGGTCAATGCCCCGAAGATGAACGCACAACGCTCGCTTTTGAACGCGGCTTTGCAGTCTGCGGACTCATCGGCATTGCCTACTTCGGTTTTTGCATGCTCTTTGTCATCTGGTGCAGATTCTTCTTCTCTACACTCGTGCTCCTGTGCGCTGCACCGGTTTTGATCGGCTATGTCAAGCTGCGGGAAAATATCCTGACACCCCCGCGCTTTGCTCATATCCGGCTCAGCACAAAGCATCTGCTGCTCCGGCTGCCCGTCTATCTGATCGCTGTGCTGCCTTACCTCATTCTCAGCAATTATGCCCTTTCCTTATTCGCTGCTGTCGGCGGCCCCGCCGGTGACCGGATCTATAGTGAAAGCCTGTTCATCATGTTCTTTCAGGTGCTCGGCGACGGCCTCAAAGACTGGATCCGGAATCCCTGGATCGCCTCGAACGATATCTTCTATTACGCTGCCATGATCTATCTGGGTGTCATGATCGTCCTGGAATTTACCGTCTTCTTCTATCAGAAACAAATGAAAAAAATGGACGCAGAAGAAAATGATCTGAGCTGAAAAACAGAGCGCTGTCAATAAACGGACAGCGCTCTCAGCTTGTAGATAAAGTGTCTC
>DMBA01000077.1:0-6335 GCA_003446315.1 Ruminococcus sp.
ATCAAGCGTCTGGAGCATGCACTGGATGAAGCACGAAAAGCCGGTTACATCGGCAAAAATATCATGGGCAGCGATTTCTCCTGCGAATTCCGCATCAAGGCAGGCGCGGGCGCATTTGTCTGCGGTGAGGAAACGGCACTGATCGAATCCTTGCAGGGGCAGCGCGGTATGCCCCGTCTGAAGCCGCCGTTCCCGGCACAGTCCGGCTATTGGTATAAGCCTTCGAATATCAACAATGTGGAAACATATGCAAATGTCGCGTGGATCATCAACAACGGCGGCGAAGCCTTTGCCGCAATGGGCACAGAGGATTCCAAAGGCACAAAGGTCTTTGCACTGACCGGCAAGATCCGGCGCGGCGGTCTGGTCGAGATCCCGATGGGCATGACGCTCCGGCAGGTCATTTTTGATATCGGCGGCGGCATCCGTGACGGCAAGGCGTTCAAGGCAGTGCAGATGGGCGGCCCTTCCGGCGGCTGCATCCCGGAATCGCTGCTGGATACCGTCATTGACTATAAAAAACTCGCTGCGACCGGTGCCATCATGGGCAGCGGCGGCATGGTCGTCATGGACGAAACGACCTGCATGGTCAGCATGGCAAAATTCTTCCTTGATTTCACCGCAAAAGAATCCTGCGGAAAATGCGTACACTGCCGGATCGGTACAAAGCGCTTGCAGGAGATCCTGACGCGCATTGTCAGCGGCGAAGGCAAAGAAGGCGATATCGAACTGCTGGAAGAACTGTGCCTTGCCGTGCGGGACGGTGCGCTCTGCGGTCTTGGTCAGACAGCGCCGAATCCGGTGCTCTCTACCCTGCGGTATTTCCGTGACGAATTTGAAGCGCATATCACCGAAAAGCGATGTCCTGCACATGCCTGCACCGATCTGCTGCATTATGAGATTCATCCGGATCTCTGCAAGGGCTGCACACGCTGTGCCCGGAAATGTCCTGTTTCTGCAATCTCCGGCGCAGTCAAAGAGCCGCATCTGATCGACCAGCGCGTCTGCATCCGCTGCGGACAGTGCATGGCAACCTGCAAATTCGGCGCAATTACGGCAGAATAAGGGGGAATACAGCATGAACAAGATTCATTTTACGATCAACGGCATCCCCTGTACCTGCGGGGAAGGTGCAACCATTTTGCAGGCAGCCAAAGAAAACGGCATCGAGATCCCGAACCTCTGCAATGACGAAAGTGTGCGCGTTTACGGCGCATGCGGACTCTGCGCAGTGGAAGTGACCGATGACGGCAGAGGCAAACCCGTTCCGAAGCTGCTGCGTGCATGTTCGGCAAAGGTCATGGAAGGCTATGCCGTCCGGCTCGATACGGAGCGCGTGAACCAATCGCGGAAAATTGCACTGGAATTGCTGATGAGCGACCACACCGGCGACTGCCGCGGGCCGTGTCAGCTCAACTGTCCTGCCGGAACGGATTGTCAGGGCTATGTAAAAAAGATCGCACAGGGCGATTTTCACGGCGCTGTGCAGATCATCAAGGAAAAGATCCCGCTGCCGGCTGCGATCGGCAGAGTCTGTCCGCATCCGTGTGAGCAGAATTGCCGCAGAGGACTGGTGGAATCTCCCATCTCCATTGCATTTCTGAAAGCGCATGCCGCAGACCGTGATCTTGCGGAAAACACCTATCGTCCGGAAACAGCACCCGATACCGGCAAACAGGTCGCAGTCATCGGCGGCGGCCCTGCGGGTCTGACGGCAGCATATTTCCTGCGGCAGAAAGGCCATGCAGTCACGGTATATGATGCGGCTGCCAAAATGGGCGGTATGCTGCGTTATGGTATCCCGGCTTACAGACTCCCGAAAGATCTGCTTGACCGTGAGATCGCAGAGATCGAACGGCTCGGCATTACGATGAAAAACGGCGTGCGGCTCGGCAAAGACATCACACTGGAGCAGCTCCGTGCAGATTTCGATGCAGTCATCCTTGCGACCGGTGCATGGAGCAGCATGCAGATGCGCGTTCCGGGCGAGGATCTGGAAGGTGTCATCGGCGGCATACAGTTTTTGCATGATATCAGCTCCGGCGAGGGCACGATTCCCGACCTGACCGGCAAAAAAGCGGCAGTCTGCGGCGGCGGCAATACCGCAATGGATGCCTGCCGCACTGCGATCCGCTGCGGCGCGGATGAAGTATACGTCATTTACCGCAGAACACGCGGCGAAATGCCGGCTGAGGATATCGAGATCGAAGAATCCATTGAGGAAGGCGTGACCTATAAATTCCTGACCAATCCGGCTGAGATCATCGGCGAAAACGGCAGGGTCAGACAGGTGAAGCTGCAAGTGATGGAACTGGGCGAACCGGATGCTTCCGGCAGACGCTCCCCTGTGCCGGTCGAAGGCAAGTTTGAGTATCTGGATGTGGATCTGGTCATCATGGCGATCGGACAGCGGCTGGATCCGGAAGGGCTGGACGGTGTCACACTGACAAAGCGCGGAACCATCGAAGCAGATGCCGGAACCTATCTGACCAATCTCCCGGATGTTTATGCGATCGGTGACGCAACAAACCGCGGCGCTTCCATCGCAATTGAGGCGATCGGGGAAGCAGGACGCTGTGCAGCGGTGGTCGATGCGGCGCTGCACGGCGAAAAAACAGCAATCCGTGCACCGTTCTACTCGAAAAAGCATGTCACGGCGGAAGATCTCGCTGACCGTGAAAAGCAGCCGCGCTGTGAGATGCCGACCCGTCCGGCAGAAGTGCGCCGCCATGATTTTGCACCGGTCAATCTCGGTCTGAGCGATGAAACTGCAATGCAGGAAGCAAAGCGCTGTCTGGAATGCGGCTGCCACGATTACGCAGAATGCAAGCTGATCCGCTATGCCAATATGCAGGAGATCCATCCGGAACGATTCGCAGGCGTACAGCATGCAGCAGAAACAGAGCGCAAACTCGTTTGCATCGAACGGGATAACGGCAAATGCATCCTCTGCGGACTTTGCGTCCGAATCTGTGATGAGGATGCAAAGCAGGGCATTCTGGGTCTGGTCGGCAGAGGCTTCCCGACTGCGGTCAAACCGGAATTCAACCGTCCGGAGACCATTGCAGTCTGCAAAGAATGCAAAAAATGTGCAGCAGCATGTCCGACCGGTGCGCTGCGGATATTGGAGAAAACAACATGAATGCGATTTTCGAACGTCACAGTTATCGCGGAAAATATCTGCCGGATGCCGTTCCGCGTGCCGATCTGAAACGGATCATGGAAGCGGGACTTGCCGCACCTTCCGGCTGCAATAAACAAAACACCGCACTCATCGCAGTGGATAACCCCCAAACGCTCTCCCGCATCAAAGCGATCATGTCACCGACATTCTGCGATTCGGCACCGGCAATGATCTGCGTGCTGACACTGCACAAGATCGCGTATCAGGACGGCAACGGCGTTGACCGCTGCTATGCGGTGCAGGATTATGCCGCAGCCATTGAGAATATGCTGCTGGAAACGGTGCATCTTGGCTATCAGAGCTGCTGGATCGAAGGGCATGTCACCGATGCAGACCGGCAGGGCGACCGCATTGCGGAATTGCTCGGCGTACAGGAACCCTATCAGCTCATCTGTGTGCTGCCGGTCGGAAAAGCAGCAGAGGAAGTAAAAACGGTAAGGAAACGGCAGTTTTCGGAGCGTGCGTGGTTCAATGCATTCGGTGCAGCAGAACCGTCCGCTGAGTGACCGCCGCGTCCCTGCATTTCCCATTTGTATCAAAAGAAACCCCTTTGCCGCGTAACAACGTGACAAAGGGGTTTTGTTTTATTTTGAACGGTAAAAATGCGCAAATGCTTATGTTTCCTTGACTGCCGGCAGCAGATCATTCCATGTGGTGGGTACATTCATGACGACATTCTGGAGATAATAGCTGAGGATATACTGTGCATCCATTGCCGTCAGCATATGATCGCCGTCCACATCGGCAGCAGAAAACTGTTCCGAGGTCAGATCCAGCTCATTGCCGGAAACGACATCTGCAAATGCGGAAAGCACAAACTGCGCATCGCCGCCGTCCACTTCACCGTTTCTGTTCGCATCACCGCGCAGGAGCTGTTTCGGCTGATCGGGTGTCTGCGGATCATCCGGATTCTGCGGGTTTTGCGGATTCTGCGGATCATCCGGCGTATCCGGTTTCTTTTCCGTGCCGACCAGCGCAAATGCATAGCCGAACGCATCGGCATATGTTTTTGCGGTCGAATCTGCATAGCCATAGATCGTCGCATTGTGGATATTATACTTATTGGCAAACACATCCCCGTCGGAAGCGATCTCGCAGTCAGGATTCAGAATGGTCACGGCATGCAGTTCCTCGCAATAGCTGAACGCATTTTCCGCAATCGCGGTGACATTTTTCGGAATGCTGATCTCCCTCAGCGCCGTGCATCCATAGAAGGTGCTGTCCTGGATCGCCGTCAGCGCATCCGGCAGCGTGACGCTTTCGAGGGCGGCGCAGCTTGCAAATGCGGTCGCGCCGATCGAAACGACACTGTCCGGCAGCACGATCTTTTTCAATCCGGTGCATTCGCGGAATGCATCATTGCTGATGTTCTTCAAGCCAAAAGCAAGGGAAACATCCTGCAAAGCGCTGCACTTCTGGAATGCAGACGATTTGATTTCGGTGCAGCCCTTGGAAACGGTCAGCTTTTTCATCGCATCACAGCCAAAGAATGCATATGTTTCGATCGTGCGGACGTTCTCCGGAATGACAATCTCGCGGAGATTTTTGCATTCATAGAAGAAATAGGCCGGAATGCTTGTGATATTGGCAGAAAGCACGGCAGATTCCAGTGCTGTGCAGCCGCGGAACAGATTGCTGTCGATTTTCGCAACGGAATCCGGCAGTGTGATGCTTTGCAGAGATGTGCAGTCGCGGAAGCAGCCCTGACCGATGCTCTGGATACCGTCATGCAGCGTGCAGCGAACCAGACCGGCGCAGTCGCGGAAGGCTTCATTGCCGATCTCTCTCACAGTTGCCGGAATATCGGCAGAGCTGAGCGATGTGCAGCCGGAAAAAGCGCAGGAGCCGATGGATTGCAGGCTGCCGCCCATCGAAACAGACTGCAAAGCCGTACAATTGCGGAATGCATAGGGAGAGAGTTCTCTTGTTTTTTCCGGCAGCGTGATGCGCACAAGGCTGGTACACGCATCGAACGCACCGACCGGAATACCGGCAAGACTGCTGCTCAATGTCACAGAGGACAGATTGGAACAGCCGGAGAAGCATTCGTTGCCGAGGGATGTCACGGTATCTGGCAGCACGATTCTGGCAAGGCTGCGGTCATTGCGGAAAGCGCCTTCGCCGAGCGTCAGCAGACCGTCCTGCAAGCGAATGCTGGCAAGCAAGCCGCATTCTGCAAACGCGCCTGCACCGATATGTTTGACCTGTTCCGGCACGGTGATGGTCGTAAGCTGTGCGCAGCCGCTGAAAGCATCATTTCCGATGGAAACAAGAGAATCCGGCAGCTTGATGTTTACAAGCAGGGCACAGTCCCGGAATGCCTGATCGGCGATCTCCGTCACCGGAAGATCTGCAATGGAAGCAGGGATCTGCAGGATGCCGGAAGCATCCTGTGCGCATTTTGCGATCACGATATGATCGGCATGCTTCTGATAGGTAAGGCTGCCTAAGGTACCGTTTTCATAATCGGCAGCACTTGCAGAGATGACAGGTGCGACTGAAAACGGGTGCGGATGTGCCGAGCAGCAAGTGCCCGTGAAAACTGCTGCGGCGGCGAGGAAAGCTGCGATTTTTTCTTTTTTCATACCCCAAAGTCCTTTCCTGATTGTGCCTTTTGCACCGGCACAATTGCAATAAACTTATTATATCACATATTCTTTACAGTTGGCAAGAAAAACGAAGCACTTTGTTTGATTGCATAAAAATCCAAAAGTTAATGACCGGAAACATGCCGCTATGGTATAGTTTTTCGCACCGATAAATATGGCAATATTGCTCACACGATTTTTTTTGCGCCGTTATTTGCATATTTTGCTCCGGATCGTTCATACTAGCCCTGAAAGCCGATCCGGTGACACGGCTTGACCAGAACAATGGAAGAAAGGCGAAGAACTATGGAGAAACAGAAGCACACCGGCATGACCGGTAAGGGGTTTTACGCAGCCCTTTCGATGAGTGTTGCGATGGTGGGTGCAGCTTGTTGGTATGCCTATTCGGAGACAGGCAAGCACAAGCCCCCCGCAGTAACGGAATACAGCACACCGGCAGCAGAGACAAAGCCGCCCGTCACAGCGCCGCTGCATACGGCAGTGACCACAGAGCCGCCTGCAACCATGCGCCGTACTGAAAAAGCGGTCACAGAGAAGACGGC
>DMBA01000077.1:6406-17461 GCA_003446315.1 Ruminococcus sp.
GAAGCGGCTGCGATCCTGCACCGCACAACAGAGACTGAAACCCTGCCGCCGGAACCGGCTGAAACACAGGCACCGGCAGAATTGCCGCTGATGCCGGTTGCCGGAACACTGCTCCGGCAGTTCAGTCAGGGAGAATTGGTCAAATCCCCGACAACCGGCATCTGGCAGACGCATAACGGTGCAGATTACGCCGCACCGCTGGGAACGGATGTCTGCTGCACGGAAGACGGAACCGTGGCAGTTGTGGAGCATGATCCGCTGCTTGGCATTTCCGTGACGCTGCTGCACGGAAACGGCGCTGTCACGCGCTACTGCGGACTGAATGAGAATCTGAATGTGCAGGCAGGCGATATCATTGAGCGCGGCACCGTGATCGGCACGATCGGGGCAACGAACGAAGCAGAGAGCACATTGGAGCCGCATCTGCATTTTGAGGTGCTGTGGAATGATGCATTTATTGATCCGGAGAGTTATTTATCCGGCGCATTGATGCAGCCGGATGGAAACTGATCTGTGCATAAACCGGAAAAACGGGACCCCGAATGCGTTTCAGCGCTTTTTCGGGATCCCGTCCGTTTTATCATAAGCAAAACAGCCATAGTATTCCGCAAACAGAAATACTATGGCTGAACCTGCTGACTGTTTTTCATGCATCAGCCGATGCTGTCGGAATAATGCACGAACTTTCCTTCTTCCAGCGTCACAACGACCGTGTCATTGCTGTAATACTTATAAGGAGTATAAACGAGCTTCAGTTCCTTCCATGCAGTCGGTGCATAGATATAGACATAGCCCTTGACGGTCTGACCTGCCTCGATCTTCTGGTTGAAGCTCTCCAAATCGCTGCTGATCTTGGTGTAATATTTTCTTGCGGCAACCGCAGCCTGCACATCACGAACCGGCTCCGCAGAAGTCACATCATCAATCATCGTGCTGAAATGCGTCAGTGTGGAGCAGTCGATCGGCTGATCGGACTTGTTGGTGATGGTCATTTCAGCGCAAAGCACACGATAGACCTGCTTGTTGACATCATCAATCTCGATGACCTGATCGACGGTGACATCCACTTTATTGTCATAATTGACGGTTTCGCCGATCGCAGCATCCAGCTCCTTGCCCGGTTCATCATCGCTGATGGGATTATCCGGAACCGTCGGGGCATAGATCGTGCCGGGGATCGGTTCATCACTGCCTGCGTTGGAACGGTTTGCACATCCGGTCAATGCAGCGGCAGAACAGCAGATCACAGCAGCAGCCATGAGTGCCGCAATTTGGCGGAAAGATTTCATGTATTGTCTCCTCCTAAAAAACCTCATTGTTCATTACCCGCATCCATTCAGAATGCGTTCGGTTTTATTATAGCACAGTTCCCTGAAAATTGCAAGACCGAACATGAAATATAAAATATGAAAAAACGATAAAAAAAATTCCCTTAGATAGTTGCAATCAAAAAAAAAATATGTTATACTATAAAGTGCTGAACGAAAAAAACGAATGAGCAGGAAACCGCGGAAGGATGTGAGAGGCGTGGTCATGAACATCATCCGGAATAGCTGGGATGCATTTTACAACGTGATGAAATCCATCACGATCGTAGATTTTCTGGATATTGCATTGCTGACATATGTGATCTATGTCATTTTGAAGTTCGTCAAGGAAACACGGGCAGGACAGCTTATGAAAGGTATTGTTCTGCTGGTGGCAGTTTATTTTATCAGTGATTTTCTCAAACTCAAGGCGATCAGCTGGATCTCGCTGAAAACGCTGAACGTCGGACTGATCGCAGTCATCGTCCTGTTCCAGCCGGAACTGCGGCGTGTGCTGGAGAAATTCGGTCAGACAACATCAAAGATCTCGCGCCTGACACTCGGTGAAAGCGAGGATATCATCAATCAGTGGAACACGGCGATCCCGATCATCTGCGATTCCGTGGAGCAGCTCTCCAAAACAGCGACCGGTGCCCTGATCGTCATTGAACGCGGCACCAAGCTGGGTGAGCATATCCTGAACGGCACTGTGATGAAAGCCATTCCGAGCACCGAGCTGTTCGGCAATATTTTCTATAACAAAACACCGCTGCATGACGGCGCAGTCATCATGCGGGACGGCATTATCTGGGCAGCAGCCTGTTTTCTGCCGAAGCCGCAGAAAGAGGAGCTGATCGACAAGCATCTCGGCTCCCGCCACCGCGCAGCGATCGGCATGAGTGAAAACTCTGATGCACTGGTCATTGTCGTTTCTGAGGAGACCGGACAGATCTCCGTCGCACAGGACGGCATCCTGACGCGGAATTATACCAGGAATTCGCTGGAAAAGCTGCTGCGCTCCATTCTGATCCCGCAGGACAAAGATACATGGCGCGGCAAAACCGTGCGGATCCCGTTCCGGCGCAAAAAGCCGTCCGAAACAGCAGCAGAGCAGCAAGCCCCTGCCGCAAAAGAAGCCGGAAGAAAACCGGCATCGAAGAAAAAGCGGGAGGAGGAACAGGAATGAAGCAAAGTCTTTTCAGCGGTCTGGTCAAAAAGCTGGCATCCTTTTCGCCTTCCAAGATGCGCCGTCCGGGAAAGCCGGAAATGCTGCAATTATGCCTTTCCCTGCTGGCAGCGCTGTTTATCTGGACATATATCTCCTCTACGATCGCGTCGGATTATACCAAGCAGTTTGATAACAGACCCGTCGTCATCGACATGGCAGGCAGCAAAGCGGAAAGCTACGGTCTGAGCCTGCTGCCCGGTGAAAACGGCAGAGATGTCAATTTATCGGTCAATATCACGATCAAAGGAAGCCGTGCGGCATACGGCGCACTCACCCCGGCAGATGTCGTGGCATATGTTGATTTTGATTCGGATGTTTCCAATATTGTCGGCAAACAGACCCTGCCGATCAAGCTCCGCCGCACAAACGGTGCCGCATTCAATGAGAATGATGTTGTGCTGACACCGTCCAGCGTCACATTGGATATGGATCGCTACGAATCGCTGTCCCTGCCGGTAGAGGTCAGTTATTCCGATTTGCGTGTGGATGAGGAAACGCGGATCAGCACCGGAGAGATCACCTGTGAGCCGTCATCGGTGCAGGTTTACGGCCCGTCCTCGCAGTTAAATGCACTCGATCATATTCTGGTGAATGTGAAGGATTCCGATCCGCTGACACAAACCAAAACCTATGCGGACTGCACGGATTTCAAGATCGTCGATAAAGACGACAATATCGTGACCAATGATACGCTTTCCGTCGATAAAGGACGCTTTTCCGTCCGGATCCCCGTTTTCTATTCCCGCAAGCTGCCGGTCACGGTGAACCTTTCCAATGTGCCGGATGGCTTTGATGAGGAAACCGTCCTGAAGCGGATCCGCCTGAATGCAAACGGTGTCAGCTATAAACTGCCCGAATACGGCAGCGAGGACGAAAACCTGACCATCACCATCGAAACGACCGATGCGCAGAACAAAGCACAGCTTGACGGTCTGACTGCATGGCAGGTTGAAACGATCTCGCTTTCGCAGCTCTCGCTGGGCAGCCCGATCCCCGTCACGATCAAGATGGATGAAGGCTTCTCCGACAGTTCCAAGCTCGGCACGATCTATGTATCCGTCGATGACACCGATCTGATCTCCGAAACGCGCTGGATCAAGAATACGGATATTGTCATGCTGAACGACAACCGCCGCTATAATTACACACTGGAATCGCCCGGCGGCAACACACCGGTGACGCTGATCGGCACACCGGAAGATCTGGCGAAAATTGAGGCTGAAGACCTGAAAGCATCGGTCAACCTCATCAATATCTCCGTTTCTTCGGAAGGTGTGTATACGCAGGCATTCACTGTCACCCTGCCGGATGCCGTCAGCACCGTCTGGGTATGTCCGACACCGACTGTCAATATTGCGGTCACACTGGCACCCTAGAACGCAAATGCATAAAAGCGCAAAAAAGTGCGCAAGTCGATTTGTGCAGAATGCGGTCTTGCGAAAAATCGCAAAATATGATATAATAAATATTGCGTTTAATCCATAGCACTACTGTCCGAACAGTACACGGATGGGCTGTTATGTTTTGATCCCACTCATCAAAAACTGAAAGAGGTGAATCATCATGGCAAAGAAGGACATCCATCCGGTATGTGAGAAGACCACCATCACCTGCCACTGCGGCAACGTGATCGAGGTGCTCTCCACCAAAAAGGACATCAAGGTTGAAATTTGTTCCAAGTGCCACCCGTTCTTCACGGGCAAGCAGAAGCTGGTTGATACCGGCGGACGTGTTGAGCGTTTCAACAAGCGTTTCAACAGAGGCTGATTCAGGCACCGAAACACAGTCGGCATGTCCGGCTGTGTTTTTTTGTTCACCAATCGTGGATTGATACCAAAAATGCAGCGGGAGCGCCTGAAAATTCGGTATTCTGCCCATTTTCAAAATCCCCAAAATATGTTATAATAACTGTGTGCGCAAAAAAGCGTTTCGCAATCTGCGGCAATCGAGAGCCCGCAGGAGGAAAGGAATGAATGACCATGCAATCCGATATGACAAAAGAAAACGCGTTGTATCAGCTTTGGAAAGAGCATGCGACAGAAGATGCTGATCTCGTAAAAGAACTGCAGGCAATGGAAGGCAATCCGGATGCAGTGCGTGAGAGTTTTTACCGTGATCTGGAATTCGGTACAGGCGGTCTGCGCGGTGTGCTCGGCGCAGGAACAGCCAGAATGAACATATATACCGTTCGCCGTGCAACACAGGGAGTTGCGGATTATGTCAACGGTTCATTTGAAACGCCCAGTGTGGCAATTTCTTATGACAGCCGCATCAAATCCGATACATTTGCAAAAGCAGCCGCAGCCGTGCTTGCCGCAAACGGAATCAAAGTGCATATTTATACAGAACTGATGCCGACTCCGATGCTGTCTTATGCAGTACGCGCATTGCATTGCTCTGCCGGCATTATGGTAACTGCCAGCCATAACCCCGCAAAATATAACGGTTATAAGGTCTATGGCGCAGACGGCTGCCAGATCACTCTGGATGTTGCGAACACCGTCATCGGCAAGATCAAGGATGTCGATATGTTCGGCGGTGTCAAAACCTGCGATTTTGAAAAAGCAGTCGCAGAAGGCATGATCTCTTATATTCAGCAGAATGTGCTGGAAGATTACTATAAAAATGTGCTTGCACAGGGCATCCATACGGATATCTGCGCAGAAAGCGGACTGAAGATCGTATTCACCCCGCTGAACGGCACAGGCAATAAGCCGGTTCGGGAGATTCTCTCGCGCATCGGCATCAAGGAAGTCACTGTGGTTCCGGAGCAGGAGCTGCCGGACGGCAACTTCACCACCTGCCCGTATCCGAATCCGGAAATCCGGGAAGCACTGGAATACGGTCTGCGTCTTTGCGATGAAGTCAAGCCGGATCTGCTGCTCGCAACGGATCCGGACTGCGACAGAGTGGGCATTGCAGTTCCGGACGGCAACGGCGGTTATGCGCTGTTCTCCGGCAACGAAGTGGGCGCAATGCTGTTCCGCTATATCTGTGAGGAGCGCACAAAGCTCGGCACCATGCCGAAGAACCCGATCGCAGTCAAGACCATCGTCACGACCGATCTGGTCAAACCGATCGCCAAAGAATACGGCGTGCAGATCATTGATGTGCTGACCGGCTTCAAGTTCATCGGCGAGCAGATCGGCTTGCTGGAAGAAAAAGGCGAGGAGAACCGTTATCTGTTCGGCTTTGAAGAAAGCTACGGCTATCTTGCCGGCACATATGTCCGCGATAAGGATGCAGTTGTGGCATCCATGCTGATCGTTGAGATGGCAGCATATTACCGCACACAGGGCATCTCCATGATGCAGGCGCGTGCAAATCTGTATGAAAAATACGGCGTGTTCAAGCATTCGCAGGAAAGCTATGCGTTTGAAGGTGTCAGCGGCTTCAACACCATGCAGGAGATCATGAAATCCCTGCGCACCAATGCCCCGAAGACCATCGGCGGACTGGAGATCATCGAATATGCTGATTATCAGGAAGGCATCTTCACCGATGCAAAGACCGGTGCGACCCGCCCGACCAACCTGCCGAAATCGGATGTGGTTTCGTTCTTCCTGCCGGAGCATGCAAGTGTGATCGTCCGTCCTTCGGGCACAGAGCCGAAGATCAAGGCATATTACACCACCGCAGGCAAAACAATGGCAGAAGCAGAGGCACTGGAAGCAAAGCTGAAAGAGGACGTTCATAAGCTCATCAAAGCATAAGCGTGCTTTTGCAGCCGATTGATATACCAAACAAAACAGGCGGATCCTTCATGATGTGAGGGATCCGCCTGTATTTTATTCAGCCGTCATTTTTCAGCAAATATTTGTTGCTGACGACCTTCATGCTCAGTTCTGCACCGATGATCTCGCTGTAAACGGGCACAACGGGACGAATGACGATGCCTTCCTTTTTGCCGCCGTTCGGATAATTGCCGTCGGCGCGTTTCAGCAGCGCCTCAACGGTCGGATATTTTGCAGGCAGGTCTGCACCTGTCTCCTCGATCGGAACAGTGGTAAGCTCCAGTTCTTTGCAAACAGCAAGCATTCTGTCCAGTCCGACGCGCCTGCCGTTCTCCAGAACAGTGAACACATACCACTCCGGCTTTTTGAGTTTCAGCCGGTTCTGTTGAATGCCCGGCGCACACAGTTCGCCCTGTATGGTGATCGCATCAAGCCCTTCTTTTTCCTTAAATGCAGTCAGCTTTTCCTGATAGCCGCGCAGCTTGACCAGCTTATAGAAATCGCTGCTGTCATCATCCTTATATTCATAGTTATGCCCTGTCACATGGAAGCCGTTTTCATCCAGACTGACGGAATGGGAACTGCCGTCCATTTTTGTGCTGATGTAGTAATCCAGTCCGGCGAACGCTTCGATCAGCTCCGGGGCAGCCTGAACGCGCGTTTCATCGGTATGCGGAATACTGCCGGGCAGCTCTCCGATGATCGTGCCGCCGGAAGTTGCGCGTTCCTCGATCTCCCATTTGCGTACACCGAGCAGCACCGTCACATCCTCGCCGCACGCAGCATCCTTCGGGATTTCGGGAAACTGATCTGCCGGCAGCAGCAGCCCCTGAGATACCTGCCCGCGGAATTTCTGTGTCCGAAGCCGGAAGCCCTCGCCCATGATATCGGTGTTTTTATAGCTGGATGCCCGCAAAAATTCAAACGCGGGACGAATCGGAAGAAAGCTGTCGATCTCAAAATACACAGCCAGATCCATCGGCTTGAACTGTCCTTTGTTGACAACGCATTGCCAGCCGAGCACATAAGCCAGCTCAATCCGGTCAGCGCCTTCGATCGGTTCTGTTTTCCATATTCTTTGGATACTTGCAAGTTTTCTGCTCATTTTTATCATTCCTTTCCTATCTTTTCACCCGAAACGGGTCAGATTCATTCTGTAATGATGATCTCATCAATCGTCACGCCAAGCATATGCGCCAATATCACCATATTATCAATAGACGGCATTGCATCCCCTCTCATCCACTTAAAAATCGCCTGCGGGGTATGGAAACCGAATATGGTTTGAACATCTGCGATCCGGAAGCCTTTTGTTCGGATCAGCGCCTTGATGTTTGCGCCGGTTGCTGCCATGTTGATTTTTGGGATTGTGATTGGCATAAGAAAAGACCACCTTTCTGATAGCATAATAAAACCGTCTGCATGCGTTCCGGACTGCACACAGACGGTTTTGTTCTATCAGAAGATGGTCGCAATCAACACGATCTCTGCGTACCCTTTCGGGCAACGGAACAAGCATGTCCTGTGTGCAGCACAAATGCGCTATTCTCATCCTGACTGAAGAGATAGCCTGACTGCCGGCAATTGCAAATATTAGAATTGAGGGACATGGCATTGTTCATGATCGCGTACATTGTTTTCACCCTTTCCTTTTTGATGATCGGCGGGAATCCCCGCACACTAACCGTATTATATCACGGTTTGTAAGAAATGTCAAGTAAACCGGTGGTATATTTTTTATCTGTTCGATCCGCAGCCGGCTGACGCTGCACATCCGCTGCTGTCTCACCGCTGATCTGATACAGCACATCTGCCCCTGCCGCATCAGCGAGAAACGCCGGATGCAGCTTTTTATCCGGACAGATCACCATTCCGTCTGTCATATCGAGATGCGTCACGGCAACCGAGATCGTTTCATCTGCTGCCGTGAATGCGCTGTCCAGCGCAAGGGAATGCGTGAATGCGGCGAGATCAAACCAGCCGTATCGGAAAACGCCCTGAAATTCATTGGGTGCGTTGGTCTTGTCAAACAGACCGTATTCATCCGCAGCCGCCTTTGCTTCCGTATCAAATCTGCCTGCGCCGTGCCGGGTAAAGAACGATCTTGTCACATAGCAAACTTCCGTCTCGCGTTTTTCGAGCTTATCCAGTATGGCACGAATATTCTGCATACCGGTATTTGAGGGGGTCAGATTGGGAAAATAGTCCGTTCTGTTCTGATCGAGCATCAGTCCCTGCGCCCCCTCAAACACAGCCGTATCATACACCTCAATGATCTGTTCATCCGCATCGGTGCACATAGCTGCCATATCATAGAGGTCATCGAGATAGTGCTCCGTCAGATTCTCATTTGCAAGCAGCTCCTGCAATTCTGCTTTTGCAGCGCCTGTGATGCCCAGTTTTCCGGCACGCTGCATGCAATATTCCGCATGGATCTTCCGCATCATATGTTTCACAGTATTCCTGTCTGTTCTCCGTACAAAATCATAATCCAGCCGGTATCGTGCATCTCTGCTGCGGACGATCGTCTCAAACAATCCCACACCGCAGCTGCCGTGCCGGTCGTTTCCGCGGATGGTCTCAGCAAACTGATTCAGCAGCATATCACACGGAAGCGTGACCCTGCATCGCCTGTCAATAAAGATGGTTCCGGGCACATTTCCGAGCGCAAGCCGTTCCTTAGAAAAAAGCATCGGGTTCAGGATGAAATATCCGGAAAGATAGGTATCTGCACCTGCAAAACTGCCGGCACCGAAGTGAGAAAAGACATGTCTTTTTCCGTCGGCAGTACAAACAGTATGTCCTGCCTGTGCGCCGCCGTTGCTTCTGATATTGAGAACACTGTCACTTGTGCGGCAGAAAAAATCTGTCATCAGACCTTTTCCCTCATCGCCGAAATTCGCACCTATGACCGCAAATGCTTTTTTCATTTTTATCACCTCAGAATTTGAAGATCCTGCTCATAATGCCTTTTTTCTGCGCAGAAAGCCCGCAGAGCGCGTTTCTGACTGCAAGCTGCGTATTGCCGTCCCACGAATTGATGATTTCCTCGGTATCCCGTCCCGCAACGCTTTCAAGGAGCGACACAATGATCTCCGGAATCGCGTTGACATCCGTCACAGCAATGGCACGTTCGCCCATAAGGGCACGCCATTTCGGCAGCTTCACGGTATTTTCGCTTCGTCCGTCCATTACCATCAGGTGAAAAACGTCATAGTGTCTGCTGACCTGTGCAAGCAGCGCTTCTGTATTGATATCCTCGCTGATCCGGTCGCCGAACACCTTTTCGATCTCCTTTGTAAGCATTTTTTCAGGATATCCGTCATCGCCGAGTGTGAATATCACACCTTTCTGCTGACGTTTTTCCCATGCATCCGTTCTTGTTTTATTTGCTGCCAGATACCACACCAGCGGATAGCTTTCAAATTGATTTCCGCCGCCCCCGCGCTCGAACCACAATTCCGTCAACTGACTTGCGATCCGGATATCCGATTCAAACTGTGTAACCTGCAGCGGCGAACGGTCGCATCTGGAATCGCCGACTGCGCAGAACATGATCTGCGGGCCTTCAACCGGCTGGCGTTCGATGATATCCTTGACCATTTCACCAAGGCGATTTGCGGTCACATCGAGCAGATCGCTCATAGAGCCTGTCACATCCAGACCAATGATGATCGGCGTGGTAACAGGGTGCTCTGCGGAATCGCAGCTTTCCCTGCACTTGATCTTCTTCGGATCATATTTTTCGTCGATCTTCGCAGCACTGTAAATGTCGTTCACTTTTTTTCCGGCAATCTTCGCAGATGCGTATTTTTTCCAATCTGCCGAACTCCATGCACCATATCCCATAATAACATCTCCTTTGATTTCATTTTTCAGCCTGTGAATATTCCGTTTGCCTGAAAGCGCTCAGGCAGATTCTGAAATATCCGGCAGCCTGACGTTCATTTTTGTAAATTTTCTTCCGCCGAAGCCTTTGAGGATCACGTTTTCCCATTGTTCCATCTCAGCAAAAGCCGAGCTGCTGCATATACTCTCCGCATAATCTCTGACGGCTTTCGGCGCATCATCGGGGAAAATGCGTCTTGCAATTGCTTTGACGCATTCCAGATCGGTGAGATGACATGCGATCCCGTCTGTTCTGGTCAGAGAAGAAAGGCAATCGTAAACGGAAGACTGCACACCGGTCATGCCGTGCCCTTCCCTTGCAGCGAACCACCATCCCCCGCCGACTCTGACGGTATGCGCCGCAGGATCGAGCAGGAGATTTTCCTCTGTCAGGCAGTTCCACACGATCCCGCTTACCTCTGCATAGCAGCAAATGCCCAGCAGCCTTGAGATGATCCATGCTGCGTGACGGCTGTCGAGTGTTCCGCCGTAGAAATCCAGAATACGGGAAAGCGGCAGCTCTCCTGTCCGTTTGCCTGTCTCAATGAGCAGTCCCTCATCGGTGCGGATGACCCGTGTCACCAGCGGCAGAAACACTTCCGCTTCTGCGAGGATCTGCTGCGGAAGATACTCCTTGAAAAACAGATCCGATTGTGCTTCGGAACGGGTGAAACAGTCCGCCAGATCCGGTTCAATCAGAAACCAGACCGCATTTTCGCCGATATATTCCATGCCGTATTCCTGTTTCAGTGCCATCAGATACCGGAGCTCCATTGCACGGCTGCCGCATCGGAACAGTTTTTCCCGAAGATTATGCGCTTTTTTCAGTTTCCGGAACAATTCATTGATGCGTGCGGAGACTTCGGCGGCACGCGGATCGCTGCATCTGTCCGGATGA
>DMBA01000338.1 GCA_003446315.1 Ruminococcus sp.
TGCGTCAGCGCATAGTTCAGTTTTTGCAGAAAAGCGTCATTATCAGATTCCAATCCGGAAAGAAAGACCGCATCCGACAGATAATCACGATAAGTAACATATGCAGTTTTGGCATCTCTTGCAGTATGAAAATCCCGCAGCAGTTTTCCCTCACGGTCAGCTCGGATACCGAACCGAAGTGCATTCAGCTGCTGCAATGCTTCTTTGTCCTCCCGGCTGATGCCGAGTGCAGCCGCCAAAAGACCGATCACACCGCTTTTTGTCGGCTCTCTTCCGGTACTGCGAATTTCAAACTTTGCGCTGTCGCCCCATGACTGGAGTGGTGCGGCAAGCCGCAGCAACAGTGTGCTCATTCCGCATCACCGCCAAGTGCCGATACGACTGCCTGTTCCAGTTCTTTCAGGAGAGCCGGAAGCGGCAGTTCTTCGCTGAGGATCAATGCTGTATCCGGTTCTGCTGCATAATTAGCATATACAGTTTTACTGTATGCTGCCAGACGTTCTGCCGAAGCCTCTGCATATCCGCCGCTCTCTGACACGACAGGCTTCTCAAACGCACCACAGAGATTGACCGGCTGATCTGAACGTACTGTCACATACACATGATCCGGGAAAGTACGGTTTGCAAACGTGGATTGTTTGCCTGTCGGCATGGAGCATATAAAGGCTTTTGCAAATTTACCGATGACTTCGGCTGTAGCATCACCCATTGCAGCAGAAAGCTCCGTTGCATTGACAGTTGCATAGCGATACAGCGTAGAGGAATTGAATTCAACTGTTCCGAGATGTCCTGCACCTGCATTATCCTCCGGCGCACAGTCATCGACCGCAGTAAAATAGTCATACTCATTATGAACCGTATGCGTCGAGATCGCATGTGCTACCTGTGCAGCCGCATCCTGATTCAGTTCAGGTGCGTTTGCAAGCATTCTGCCGAACAGTGCAATATCCGCAGACGGATTTGCCTTGAGCGCTGCCTGGCAAGCTTTTTTGTCGTTTTTCCCTTCAATTGCGAGCGCAGCAAGCGCTTTTGCCTGCGCGGTGCTCATAAAGAACAATGCGTCTGCGGCTGCATCCTGTCCTTTTTTGGCACTGATCTTAACACCTGCGACTTCCAGCACTTTTTGTGCCTTTGATTCTGCTTCTGTTTCAGATGGATTCAGCTTCCGAATCTCAGCAACAACCAGTTCAATGACACGCTTCGTGCGGATTCCGCATTCCTCTGCTGTAAACAGATCACGGAACATCAAACGCACAGCGTGCTTCCATGCCTGTGAAGACACCCGCGCTCTGGTAGTTCCGCCGTATACAGCGGTTTTCGGACTGCCGGTATCATCACGGTTGACACAGCTGGGCGGAACGGTCTGTAAAATATGGAAATCAACAAAAATGCTCATGATTCTTTTTCCTCCTGATAATAAAAGTCTTGTCCCCAACGCAGCTGAACGCGCTGCCTGGACGCTAAGGACTGATATTCGTACAAATCAGATGCAAGCTGTGCATAATCCAGAGCGATACCTTCTGTACGGAGCAACTGGATCAGACTACGCAGATAATATGATAGTTCCTTCATATCTGAAGCGGTGATTACTTGCCGAAATCGGCGAAGTAATCGTTCTTCGTCATCCGGTTCAGCACACAGCATACCGATCGCTCTGCCAAGAGAACGCTTCTCTTTGTGCATCGCATCTGCCTGTCCCTGCTGATGCATTGCAAATGTTGTCAGTGCAATATATACTGCCCATTCTGCTGCAGTCGGTTTACCGGAACGACTGTACATTTCTGCTGGCATACCACTGAATATCTCGCCCCAGATCTCCGGCAATTCTCCCGGTATGAGTCCGATTCCGCGCCGCAGATTTGCAAGCGTTGCCTTTCCGCTGCCTGTTTCGCGATTCTGCAAAAGACGATTAATGCGTTTTGCTGTTTCTGCATACACTGCTTTTCGCATGTCATTGCTCATGTTGCCTGTTCACCTCCTGATTGATAGAGTTTTCGTATCGCGGCGCGAAAACCACGCCATGCTTTCGGTGCTGAATAATGCTTCTTGGTTTCTTTTTCCATGACGGTTCTGCCGATCATAGCAGGTTCGCCTGCCTGATCAATCATTTCTCTTCCGATCTTCTCAGTGATAACCGCAGCCTGCCTGCGCCACTCCTGTTGCTTTCCAATGTGGTCAGAATCCACATCAATGCTGCTGAGCCAGCGGCGGAACGGGATATCAAAGGCAAAGTAAAGCTGTGACTTTGCCTTGTCCATAGTGTCCTTCGTTTTTTCAGTATCACCGCCTGATGCAAGGAACAGATCCTTTGCAAGCAGCGAAAGCTGATATGCCGCCTTGCCGCACAGATCAATTTCATCCTGAATGTATCGCCGCCATGCCGAACCGAGTTCAGATAACAAACCGAGATGAAGCTGAAGCTGATCGGAAAACACATGCTTGACAAAGAAATCCTTGTCTCCATACTGCACGGATGCAATATGCACATTTGTCACAGCAGACGGTGGCAGGCATCCTGCTACCATCAATCTTCGATTCCATTGAATGACTCCCGGCATGCTGTTATCCTGCTGCTCGATACTGAAATAAGCGGCAAACTCCCGCCACATCTGTACAGACGCATCATGTCTGCGGGGAGCAATAATCGTGCCGGTTTTATCTGTTTTACTGTACCAAATTGTCATCGGTTCAAAAAATGCGATTTTCTCACGGTCGAAGAAATCTCCGCCAAGCAGCCGGTAGCCAGTTACATGCGCGCCATCTCGGAATAGCAGTAATCGCCGCGATTGGATTGTATACAACTCACTTAGATTATCCGGAGGCGGGATCTGTACACGTTCGCCGGTCGGTACTTCACTGCGTTCCCATATCGGCAACTCCTGAGCAGGAATTTCATTCTCATTGACCAGCACCAGATTGCGCATCAACGTCTCAAAAATAGTTTCACCTGCAATCCACACGAGTCCCAACTTGCCAAGCCAGCCGACGCCCGGTGACGGCATTTTTCCATTAGCCGCTTTTCCTTCTTTGGTTGGTTTCGCAGATGTATCATCATACCCGTTGACATAAAGCAGCCAACGCGCAGCCTGTGCATATGTCAGATTCGTTTTATCATCACCGGTGTATTCTGCAAAAAGCCGCAGTTTATTTCCGCTTTCTGAAAGTGCTCCGTTTAATTTGGCAGAATCATACTCAGTACCATACAGCATACCGGCCACCTGATAAAACGGATGCTCCGGATGGAACAGCCAGAACCGTTCGTGCCACTTCTCAAAATAGTCTGTAAGCGGTTTTTCCGGTAATCTGCCTGCATCCCAGATCCGTTTCCAAAGCTGCATTGCTTCAGCCTCGTCCTCCAGCGGATCGTCGTCACCAGTTTCGTCTGTTCGTGAAAAAACAGCATGCAGAATCGCAAGTGCGACGCGCAGTATCGCAGCATCCTGAGTCGGCAATTCTCCTGAAAATGCTCGGAAAGTATGTGCCTGCAGCAGCAGTTCCCGCAGAGATACCTCCCGAATGCTGCACTGCATGTCTATCACACGGATCCACGGCTCATCCAGTAAATTAAATTCAATATCGTTCATTCTTTCGCCTCACTTTCATAGTGCAATCCTGTTTTGATGTCATAAGTCAACCGGTATTTTCCGATCGTTGCGGACAATGATTCGTCAAGGATCAGGAGCAGTTTTCCGTGCAGCCACGGAGACATACTCCATGTGTGCATGACATCGCTGCATTGTATTTCCAGATCTGATATCGTCTGTTTCATGCTGTATCGCTGACAGAACACTGCAGGAAGTCGAAGTCTCTGTTCTGCGACCTTGCGACAAATATCGTCATCCGGCAGAATATGTGTGTCAAGGGTGCAGTGTTCCTTCTGATGCGGCAGAAATTGCAGCATCCCATCTGCTGTTCTCATCATTAGAAGCACTTCAACAGAAGATACTCCGTCACAGACAGATGCTTCTGCCTCCGTATCACTGCCAGCAGCGGTACGGTCAAGCAATCCTGAAAAAACTGCACCGTTTGGTTTCCCAAGCAAAAAAGCCTTTGCACTATTCTTTTTTTCCTTTTGTATCCTCTGATATTCCTGATAGGCAGGATTATCACTGTCCACGGAATTGTATACCGCCTGAACCAGCGGAGAAATGTCCGCAGGGATACGAATCTGGTGCGGCAGGTTCTTAACAGTCTGCAGCAGCAGCCATTCACCGTAAACTCTGACTGACCCGTTGTCAAATACCGTTTCTGAACCGAGAACGTGGCAAACAGCGTTTTGAAAAGTATCCGGACGATCTCTGCCGGTGTGCCGATGCAGTCTTCCAATGCGTTGTAAAAGCAGATCCATCGGGCAGATATCTGTGATCAGAAGATCGAAATCAATGTCCAGCGACTGCTCAAGCACCTGCGTTCCGATTATAATCGTTTTCCTGCGTTCCTGCGAATCCGATTTCTTGCCTGCTTTTCGCAAAATCTTATCTTCAATATCTAATCGATCCGATTGCACAAACTGTGCATGATAGAGAATGATCTCTGCGTCACTGCATATATCCGTCAGCATTTCTGT
>DMBA01000346.1 GCA_003446315.1 Ruminococcus sp.
ATCAAATGTCCTCCTCCGTTTCGCAGCGAATTACACAAAGATTTCTCATTTATCATTGACAAATTCGGCAAAATATGATATAATATCACCACAATACTATTCTTTTTCTATTCATCCTATAGAAAGGAAGTAACGCATCATGGCAGTATTCAAATGTAAAATGTACGGAGGCGCTCTGGAAGTCTCCTAGGGCATGACCGTCTGCGAGTGCGAGTATTGTGGAACACAGCAGACGCTCCAGAAAACAGACAATGAACAGAATCTCAATATGTTCAACCGCGCAAACCATTTCCGTCAGCAGTGTGAATTTGATAAGGCCGCAGAGATCTACGACAAAAAGACTGCGCTGTCTGAGGACGGCACCGAGCTTCTCTGTACTAAACACTCTCATTGCTTTCATACTTCTCCTCCATGCGTGTTCTGTTTGAGCTTATGTTTAAAAAATGATTCTAATTCATAATAGATATAAAAGAATTGAATATCTGAAATGATATAATAGGAATAGAAGTCACCGAAAGAGTACACAATCAGAAAGAATCGTATCAAGAATCAGTCAGTACGGAATGAGGTATCACAATATGTCTGCTCTTGAATTCAAACAAATCGCAGCCAAAAGCGACCGCTCTGATCCGACGCAGTGGCTCCCGTTTCAAATGCACGCATTGGATACAGCCGGAATCATAGAACGGCTTTTTTACAAATGGCTGCCGTTTTCTGTCCAGCAATACATTTCTGTTGCATTGGCATTGGGATTCGATTCCGATTCTCGCGAAGAACAAACTGTGAATTATTGCCGGCTTTTGGCATTGCTGCACGATATCGGAAAGCTGACGCCCGCTTTTCAATGCAAGCTTGCTTTACGGATCAGCGGCTATAACGAAACATTGACCGGATACGGAATCGACCTGAGTTCTTTGCCGGATGCATCAGCTTCACCGCACGCAATCGCAGGGGAAGCGATTCTGCTGAATGCCGGATTTCCAGGAGCTTTCTGTGAGATCGTCGGAACACATCACGGGAAACACAGCGGCAGCGCTGTGCATCAGATTGCTGATCATTCGCAGAATTATTTCGGCCACCGGAAACAAAATCAGAATGAATGGTCAGAGCTTTGGCAGGAATGGATTCATTATGCATTGGCAAAAACACAATTTACAGTTGAATCTCTCCCAGAACCGGATGTCCCTTGCCAGATGCTTTTGACCGGTCTTTTGATTATGTCAGATTGGCTTGCCAGCAACACAGCTTATTTTCCGTATATCTCCGCAGACTGTACCGGCAAAGCAGAATCTGAACGTCTTGACCGTGCATGGGAAACGATGGGATTTCCGGACATCTGGAGTCCGGAGGTACAGCATCCGTATGATAATTGGTTTGAATCATATTTCGGATTTGCACCGAATCCGGTACAGCAGAGAATGATGCAGACTGTGTCAGAAAATCCGGCAGCCGGCATCTATATTCTGGAAGCGCCGATGGGAATCGGTAAAACAGAAGCAGCGCTCGCTGCTGCCGAAATCCTTGCTGACAAGCTGGGACTCGGCGGCGTATTTTTCGGCTTGCCGACGCAGGCAACAGCCAACGGAATCTTTAGTCGAATTCTTCAGTGGGCATCGAAATGCGATTCGGATACACACTCCATTCGCCTTGCACATGGAATGACCGAACTGAATGAAGTGTACCAGTCAGTTTTTCACGGAACCGCGGCTGATTCCGGTGACGCATCTGTCATTGTTCACGAATGGTTTGAAGGGCGCAAGCAAGCCTTGCTTTCCGATTTTGTGACTGCAACAGTCGATCAGTTTTTGCTTGCATCCTTGAAACAGAAACACTGTATGATGCGACATCTGGGGCTTGCCGGAAAGGCCGTGATCATTGATGAGTGCCATGCTTATGATGCATATATGAATGTGTATCTTGACCGAACACTAAGATGGATGGGCGCTTACGGTGTACCGGTCATCATTCTTTCTGCGACTCTTCCGCCTCAGCGCAGGGAACAGCTCGTCCGTGCGTATCTCGGCATATCATCCAATAAAGAACTGCCGCATCAAACAAAGAGTAACCCGAATGCTTATCCGGTTTTAACATGGACAAGCGGTAAGAGTGTGTATCAGCGGGCAGTTTCAGCAGATGCAGAAAAGAAGGCGGTTACAGTCGGAAGACTGCCGGAAACGGATCTTGTTTCGGAACTGGCATCACGTTTGCAGAATGGCGGGTGTGCGGCAATTATTGTCAATACTGTGCGATACGCACAGGAACTGAGCCGGATCCTTTCCGAGCAGCTTTCCGGTTTTGAAATTGTTTGCTTCCACAGCAGATTTCTGGCATCCGACCGTGCAAAGATTGAACATAATCTGCTCACACGCACTGGAAAGAACTCCGATGCTGCCATGCGAAACCGGCTGATTGTCATCGGCACACAGGTGATAGAGCAGTCATTGGATCTGGATTTTGATCTGATAATCACGGAATTATGTCCGATGGATCTGTTGCTTCAGCGCTCCGGCAGACTGCACCGGCATGACCGGGAACGGCCGGAAAGGCTTCGGAATCCGGAATTGTTAATTCTGGAACCGCATGAGGATCACACTATGATCTATGATGCATGGATCCTGAAGCAGACGGAGCAGGATCTTCCGGAAACGCTGGTGATTCCTGCCTGCATTCCCGAACTGGTCAGCGCCGTGTACGACGCAGCGGATAAACAGAATCCGCTGTTTCAGGCGTACAAACGGATGATCTCTGACAAGGAGACAAAAGCATCTGCGTACTGTATCAATTCTAAAAATCTGGGAAGTAAATATAAAAATCTGCTTTCTGATTTTCTGGATGATGATGTCGGCAGTTCAAAAGAAGCGGAAGCATCTGTGCGGGATACAGATGAAACAATCGAGGTGATTGTTCTGAAGAAAACAGCGGATCAGATGTATTCTCTCATGAACGACACAGCTGCATTTGATCCGACTTTGCCGATCAGTGAGCAGGAGGCAAAGCAGATCGCACGGGAACATCTGCGTCTTCCGCTGTTTTACAACAAATATCATTTTGCTGATACGCTGAAAGCACTGGATATCATGCCGAAAAAGTGGCGGGAATCTGCATGGCTCAACGGAGAAATGCTGCTGCTGACGGATGAAAATGCCGATGCTGTTTTGTGCGGCAGAAAATTGCATTACGATCAGAAATACGGACTGACAGAGCCTGAAAAGGGGTGAAACATGAGAGCTTTTAATTTAATCGACGAGCCGTGGATCATGGTACGGTGCAGAGACGGAAAAGTGAAATCGGTCAGTTTGAAGGAAACGCTGCTTTCGTCGCATACATTCAGCGGTCTTGCAGGGGAAACGAAAACACAGGATTTTGCACTATTCCGGCTGATGCTGGCTGTGCTCTATACCGTTTTTTCGCGGTATGATTTTGACGGGCAGGAGATCGAAGCAGATGATATGCAGGAATTTGCGCTGGACTGCTGGAAGGAAATCTGGGATACCGGAAAACTGCCTGCTGCACCGATTGAACGGTATCTGACCGAGTGGCATGAACGCTTCTGGCTGTTTGATGACGAGTTTCCGTTTTATCAGACGAAGGCGGTGGAGGACAGAAAAGAATGTTCAACCGCTAAGTTGATCGGAACCCTGTTTGAAAGTGATAATAAAACACGATTATTTTCAGATCGAAGTCCGGAAGGCAGAAATCTTTCTTTTGCCGAGGCTGCGCGGTGGCTGGTGAATTTGAACCAGTTTGATGACATTGCTTCTAAACCAACTCCTAAGCAGACATGGTGTGGCAAGCTGAGCATGATTGCCCTGATTGGAGACAGTCTGTTTCAGACGCTGATGCTGAATTACCGTGCAGATTACGATGCAACCCGCGAAAAGGCGGAGCTGCCGGCATGGGAGACCGACAGGCGGCAGATCACATTTAATCAGCAGATTGCCGTTCCGGATAATCAGGCGGCATTGCTGACCCTGCAATCGCGGAATCTGCTTCTTTGTGTGAAAAACGGTATGGTTTGTGCATTTAAGCAGATTGGCGGCGACTGGTTTGAGGAAGAAGCAGTCTTTGATGAGCAGATGACGCTTTGGAGCGGTTATCAGGATAAAAAAGCACCGCATCCGGAATTCAAGCCGAAACGGTATGACAGCACTAAACTGATCTGGCAGGAATTTCCCAGTATTTCAGCATTAGCTGTCACGCAAAAAGACACAGGACATTGTATCCGACCGGTTGGTATTGTTGAGTGGCTGAATGATTTATTGAAATACGGTTTCTTGTCAGACAATTATGTTGTGAAGATATGTAATGCGGCTGTAATCTATAATCATGGTCAGCCAGCTTCACGACCGGTTATGGATGCAGTCAGTGATTCGGTATCGTTTCATGCCAAGCTATTGGAGGATATCGGCTCAGCATGGCGCAGAAAGATCATCGAGGAAATTGGTAAGAGCGAAAAAGCAGCTCATGATGTATATGTGCTTTGTCAGAATTTACAGCGTGCTTGCGGCAAAATGAAAACAGACCCAAAAAAGAAAGAGATTATCGAGCAGGAAAAGCGGGACGCCAAGCGCGAATATTATGCACGCATCGACCGGCCTTTCCGACTATGGCTTGCAGATTTGGATCCGGAATCCGATCGTGAGGAATATGCGGGCAAGCTGGAGTATATCCTCCGCAGAACCGCAATTTCACTCGGCAGGGAGCTTGCCGGACAGATCGGCGCACAGGCGATCTTCGGCAGCAGTATAATGTCATCCGCACAGGCTTTGAATATCTTTGAAGGCGCAGTCAATAAACTGTTCGTCGCAGCAAAAGAATATCAACCGGAGGTGAAGGAAATTGAGCAGACATGATTTGATTTTTCGGTATACAGCATCCAAAATTGCGTATATCGAAAGCATCCGGACACAAAGCGCGGGCAGGGCAATGCTCGCCAATATGCGGCGCGGTGTCGGAAAAGCGCCCGGTGAACTGCCGGAACTGTGGGGACTCATCTTTGACCGGATGCCGGAGAAACTGCTCGGAAATCAGGTGCATTCGGATGCGGAATGGGCAGTCTACTCCGCACTGACACTGTATGCACTGCATCAGCAGGGCAGCGAGGAAAGCGTTCAGGCGGCAGATATCTCTGTCGGTTCGGCAGCGGCCTGTCTGGTGAAGTCGGAGGATGACACCGACCGGATTCTGAAACGCCTGAATCTTGTTGCAACGGCTGTCTCGCAGGCCGATCTTGCCTATCATCTGCGCGGCCTGATCCAGCTCCTGAAAGG
>DMBA01000130.1:0-1183 GCA_003446315.1 Ruminococcus sp.
ACGACTACCACCACATATGCAACTTATGTTTCCTTTGAAGTTCAGGGTCTGAAGAATAAGAACCTGGTTTACTGGTCTGAGGAAACCTGCGCATTTGACCTCTCTGAGCTGAGCGTCAACCTGCACTTTGTTGTCGGCGGCGTCGATCAGCCGACTGTGATTGATGTCACCAGCGCATTCAAGGCAGATGCTCAGAACGCTTCTGAGCTGACACTTGGTCAGAACCTCGGCTATGATTACGTTCCGGTTTACATCTCCCTCGTTGATGAAGCTGCAATTCAGCAGGTTATCACTGATAACGGCTTCGGCACAGAGCTGATCGAGCAGGAAGGTCTTTACAACGGCAAGCAGATCGACAAGATCAATGTGCACCTGACACTCCGCGGCGATGCTGACCTCAACGGCATAATCGACGCAATGGATGCACAGAATACCATTGAGTACTTCAGCGAAACCATGAACCTTGGCTTCTATGCAGAGGATGTCTTTGCAGATCCGACTTCCGCTTATCTCTATACGCTCGGTGACACCAAGGAGCACATGTTCCAATTCTCTCACTATGCTTGCGATTCATTCGACGGCAATGGTGAGATTACCGCAATGGATGCACAGTGCATTCTGAACTACTTCATGCAGAACAGCGTCTTGCAGCTCCCGAGCGAGTGGGATTCTGAGGATGTTGCCGGTATCACCGCAACCGCAGGTGAAGCACCGTTCTGCGATCTCCACGCTGCACCGCTTGGCAGAGATGAGCACATCATCAGCACTGATGGTTGGGCTCTGGTTCCTGCTGAGGATACAGAGGGCTGAGTTCTTCTGAACTACAATGATAAAAGCGCACGGCTTCGGCTGTGCGCTTTTTGTTTTGGGTATACGGTTGGAAATAACAGGATGCGCTTGTGTAAAATGCGTCTGAATTGTTGCTTTTTTCTTTTTTATATGCTATAAGCGGGGAGCCCCCGCGGGCATTTCCTAAAGTTCGCCGGGCGCGGAAGCCGCGCTGCAAATGATCTAAAGTTCGCCGTAGGGCAAACAGCGCCGAAGTCGGGTGTTCTTCTGCAAACCATGCTTTTGACGAATGCAGCTGGACTTCCCGACACCGCACGATTGATTTTTCGTCATAATATGATAGAAACGAGGAGCCACCGCGGGCATTTCCGAAAGGTCGCCGGATGTGCATATG
>DMBA01000130.1:1236-5845 GCA_003446315.1 Ruminococcus sp.
GATGTGCATATGCAAATTAGGCGTGAATTGTTGCTTTTTTCTTTTTTATATGCTATAATAGTACCGTATGAGTTCATGAAAGGAGCGTGCAAATTTGGAAACAGCGATCAGATATGCGGACAGCCGCGATATTCCGGAGCTTGTCCGGCTGCGGCTTTCCTATTTCGCTGAGGAATTCGGCGTGCTTCCGCAGGAAACGGTTCAGGCTGTTTCTGAGGCGCTTCCCAAGTATTTCGCCGAACATCTCGGAAAAGACTGCATTGCCGTTGCTGCTGCACAACCGGATGGAACCCTCGTAAGCTGTGCACTGCTGGTCATCATCGAAAAACCGGCAAATCCTTCCTTCCCAAACGGCAGAACCGGTAATGTGCTCGGCGTTTATACGGAGCCGGAGATGCGCCGCTGCGGTCTTGCCACCGGCATCATGAAGCAGGTGCAGAAAGCAGCAAAATCATTGCAGCTTGATACTGTTACACTCTCCGCAAGCCATATGGGTCAACCGATTTATGAACGGATCGGGTTCCGCGTCAAGGAATCGCATTTCACGGAAATGGAATGGAACCCCTGAATGAAAGGAATATGCTATGATTCATCACGGTACACAGCCAATCGGGACAGAACGGCTGATCCTGCGCCCGTTCGCTGCCACTGATCTCGAAGATATGCTGCAAAATTGGGTTGCTGATCCGCAGGTGCAGCATGAATACGGAGAACCGGCATATGAAACCGCTGAGGAAGCGCAAACGCTCTTGAATCATTATCTGGATGCTTATGCAGAACCGGATTATTACCGCTGGGCGATCATTGAACGGAAAAGTATGAAAAATATCGGGCAGATCGCTTTTTGCAGAGTCTGGGATGACTGCGAAACAGCCGAAGTGGAATATTGCATCGGCGCGGCGTTCTGGGGCAACGGCTATGCCGGAGAAGCGCTCGCTGCCTTGATTGATTTCACGTTTTCCCATACCGAATTCAGGAAACTCGAAGCCTATCATCGGGCTGAAAATATCAAATCTGCGCGTGTGCTCCAAAAATCACCGATGCATCTCACGGATACTGTGGAGCGATTCCGCAGAGCGAACGAAACTCCCGAAGGCGAAATATGTTACTGCGTTGAAGCGTAACATGCACAATATCAGAAACAGAATCCCCCGCACCCAAAGAAAGGAACAGCCATTATGGACATCGGAATTGATCTCGGAACGGCAAATATTGTGATGACCACGAACCGAAAAGGCGTGGTGCTCAATGAGCCATCGGTCATCGCATATAACCGGCATACAGAACGTGTCGTCGCCGTCGGAGAAGAAGCATATAAAATGGAAGGCAGAGCGCCTTCTTATATCGCCGTTGTGCATCCTGTTCAGGACGGCGTTATTTCAGATGATATCCTCACACAGGCACTCATGCGGGAACTGATAGATGCAGTTGCCGGCATGCGCCTGATCCGTCCGCGCATCGTGATCTGCGTTCCTTCCCTGATTACGGATGTCGAAAAACGCGCGATTCTCGATGCGGCGATGAGCACCGGCTCACGGAAAGTCCATCTGATTCAGGAGCCGCTTGCAGCTTTGATCGGCGCAGGCATTGCAATCAATAAGCCGATCGGTCATATGGTGGTCGATATCGGCGGCGGTACGACGGATATCGCTGTTGTCTCGATGAACGGCATCGTGACAGCGCGTTCTTTGAAAATCGCCGGCAATAAGTTCGATCAGTCGATCATCCGGTATGTGCAGAATAAATATCAGATTTTGCTGGGTACCAAAACGGCGGAGCAGGTGAAGATCTCCCTTTGCAATTTGTATAATCCCGCTGAAGATGTGATCGAACAGGTGAAAGGCAGGAATATTTCCCGCGGTTTGCCGGATCAGTGTGCGCTGAGTGAAGCGGAAGTGGCGGAAGCGCTGGAGGATGATATCAATGAGATCGGCGAAATGATCCGCAGAGTGCTGGAAGAAACACCGCCGGAGCTGGTGGGCGATATCTGTGAAAACGGTGTTCTGCTGACGGGCGGCGGCGCTTTGCTGGGCGGTCTGGAGCCTTATCTGACGCGCATGCTCGGCGTTCCGGTGCGAACTGCAAAAGATCCGCAGACCTGTGTCGCACGCGGGACGGAAAAAGCCTTCCGGCATCGGGATGTGCTGCTGGACGGTTTTGAGCGCATCGACGGCTATGCGCAGGCATAATACATAAAAAAGGAGTTTGAAAAATGGCAACTCGTTATTGTCCGCATTGTACCATGCCTGTTCCGGTCGGCGCTTTGATTTGTCCGGAGTGCGGCAGTCAACTGATCGGCGGCACACAGCAGCAGGGATCGCCTGCGCAGATGTTTCAGTCAGATCAGGTGATTTCGCCGAATATGGTGGAGCAAAAAGTGAAAAAAATCCACCGGAAATACCGCATCACAGTGTGCATCGTTATGATTCTGGGCTGTGCTGTCATGCTCGGTGCGTTCCTGATTCTCCGCCCGATCTTGCATAAATTGCGGGATTCGTTGGTCGAGGAGTCAACCGCTTCTCAATCGTACAAACAGCCGGATGCCGGGCTCCATGTGAATATACCGGAAGTCAGCTTAATAGATGTGAGCATTCCGGATATCAGTATTCCGGATGTGAGCATACCGGATATCCAATTTCCGAAGTCGCCTGCATCGGAGTGCACGCTCAATGGATATGAGGTGGAAACGAATGCTTTCGGCGAAACAGTGCTGTATGTGAAGGTGGATTATAAAAACTGCTCCGAGGAAGCGCAGTGTTTCTTTACGAATTTTCATATCACCGCTTCGCAGAACGGCGAGGCGTGCCAAGGTACGCCGGGTGACCCGTCCCGCAAGAATGCGCTGCTCGATTCCGTGGCACCGGATGACACCGTGACGGTCTGGCAGGCATTTGTGATTGATCCGACGCAGGATGTGGAAGTTGGTACCGCTGCGCGGCTGGGAGATACCGAATTCTTCACAGAAACGATCACACCCGATGAAACCGCGGATTGAATCGGTGATTTGAAATGGGTGCTGACCCATTTCACACAAAAAGGACAAACGTCCCTTTGATCCCGATTCTCAAAACAGTAAAAGACCGATGGCGCATTGTCCATCGGTCTTTTTTTCATTACAGGCGGCATGCAATCTGTGCCGTGCTTTTTTTTATTTTTTGCCGTGTTCGAGTTTGTAGACAGCCTTCAGATAGACGATTTGCATGACGAGCCAGACCGCACCGACAGAAAGAACAGGCAGCACGCCGGTTTGCAGGAAAATTTGTGTGACCGTCAGCAGGATCCACAGCACCATGCAGGCATTCGAGCCAATCTTAAACGCCTCAAAACCAGCCTGATATGCGGTTTTTTGTTCTGCTTCATCTAAAGACGCAAGCCATTTTTTCTGGAAATCCTTTTCCAGCGGATCGCCTTTCTTCTCCGGATTCAGGTCTTTTTCCAGATTGACCGTTTTGGTGTTCATGACAACACTCCCGATCAGACCGGTGAGCATCACTGCAATGGCGATCATGACCGACGGCTTGTTTTCAGCCATCAGATAAGCCGTTTCGCAGGAAAACAGCACGAAATTCAATATCATCAAAATATTGGTGCAGCCGATCGGAATATACAGTTTGGATTCGATACGGTTGATGAAGTCTTCATCTTCGCCGTCCCATTTTGCGGCATCTGCTGCGGCACGGTGCAGCGTGAGGAATCCCCAGAGCAGCCCGATGACAAGTATCAGGATATGCGCGATCAAAATGCCGATGCCGATCGGCTGATGATCGGTTTCCGAGAGCGTTTTGCGGATGCTGTCCCAATCCATTTTGGCGGCTGCACCGCCGGCAAGACTGCCGATCAGAAATAAGCTGAAGCAGATCACACTGAAAACGATGATTCTGCGAACGGATGATTTATTTTTTGTCTGATTCATCTTCGGAATCCTCCTCATATTCAAAAATGTCTTCGACCTTCACATGGCAGATTTTTGCGAGCTTGAGTGCAAGCGTCACAGAAGGGGAATAATCGCCGCGCTCGATCTGACTGATGGTTTGGCGGGATGTGCCGGCGAGTTTCCCCATTTCTGCTTGATTGACATTGAGCCTTGCCCGCATTTCCTTCAAATGGTTATAAAGCGGCATGGCTTACTCCTTCCTGAGCGATACTTTTTCGGACGTTCCGGCATTTGCTTTGTGACTGCCGCTGAGCAGCACAGCGAATAATAAACCGATCGGGAAACTATGAAACAGCAGCCCGAAGATCACGAGATACAGAAAGAAATTGTTGTTGTTGATATGGTAACGGTTTTCAAAATCCCGTTCCAGCACTTCTGCATCGACCCGTTCGCCGTTCCAGTCGTAATATTGGTTATCCGAGAGGAGCAGATAGTCATTGATCTCTTTCCGGACAGCCTGTTCGAATTCGGCAGCCGCTGCGGCATCTGTAAGTGCCTGATAAGAACCGGTCAGCACAAGCGCATGGATTATTTTGCCGCTTTCGTCTTTTGTTGTCACGCGCTGGAAGACATAAAGGCTCAGACAGGCATGGTCCCGGTCAAAAAGCCCGTATACTCTGCCGCGGCTTTCCAGCGCTGCAATGGCAGTTTTCCGGATCACATCTGCATCTGCAT
>DMBA01000025.1 GCA_003446315.1 Ruminococcus sp.
GAGCCGGTCGCCGGTCTGATGCCCGCCGCCTCCGCCGCTGTAATTTGGTGTGATCCGCTCAGCCATAGCCCGCAGCTCGTCAAGGTGATCCATCGCCGCTTTTGCTCTCCGAACAGCATCGCGGTACTGCTGCAAGTATTCTTTCGGTGTCATTGCGTATCCTCCATTTCTGAAATTCTTTCTTCTGCTTTCCTGCGCTGATAGCATTTCGGGCAGGTGCATCGGCCATTGAGCCAGATCATCGTATCCCAGTCAACACTTTCTCCACAATCAGGGCAGTGTCTGTATTCCGGCGTATCTGTCGGCCTCTGGGAATCATAGCCTATCATTTCAGTCACCCTCTCTTTTCTTTCTGCGGTCTCTGTTCATGTTCGGCAAAGCGCTGCGGATGTGATGCAACGGCGGCCTGCGATCTGTCCGGCGGTCGGCAGCGCGGATGTAACGAACCGGCTTCCAGCGTGTGCGAAGCTGCATCTCGTATTGCTCGGCGTCGTCATCGGCCCGTGCAATACAGATATTGGGTAAAGTATCCATAAAGTTCTGAATACTCTGTCTGATTGCTTCTGCGAGTTTTGAAAATGCATCCACAATGATCTTGAACGCTTCACCGACACATTCAACGATCTGAGTGATATGCAGCGGATACCAATAGCGCCCGATGTGAAGAAACAGATCGTCTGACATGATCCAATCGGAGCAACTCCATTCAGTTACTTCATTCATTCCGCACCTCGCTTCTGAGCCATTGCTTCATGCCATCCGCTCTACAGTTCTCAGCTTCTGCAAGCGGACATTTTTCACAAGAATCAAAATGGTGACAAATCCAAATTGATGAAAGCATATTCGCCAGTTCCGAATCGCTCATCGCCCGGATGCGGTCACCGTTCGTGCGTACAATCGGCAGCGCATCCGACTTGAATCGCTGCTGATCGTCATAGTCCCCGCAATGCAGGCAGATGTGCTGTCCTTCCGGGATGATGCGCCCGCAGCGGATGCAGGTGTTGTCATGCATTATCTTTCGCCTCCTCTCTCTTGAAATGCGGACGATTGTTCCATATTTCACAAGCAATGTCAAAAGTTGACTGATTTAATGCTTCGTAATCATAACTGTAAAGCAATGATCTTTCGCCGCATTCGCATACAACACAAATCAAGTCAATACCGGCAATCACCCCGGTTTTTATACTCGGTCTGCTGCGCTTGCAAACCGGGCAAGGTATCAGCTCATGCATTCTCAGCACCCCCATTCCCAGTCCGTTTGCTTCATCCGCTGTTCCTCGACCTCTTTCGCGTGTTTGTGGCAGAATGCCGCTTTCGGAAGTTCATCATCGCTGGAGAAGCTGTCGCCGTATCTGTCCTTCTTACGCAAATAAAGCCCGTTTTTGTTTCTGACATAGTAAAGGCTCGATGACCATTCCCGATGCCATCCTTTGATGTGCAGGCAGATATCACAGCACCCCTGCCCGTTTCCGTTCACGCATTCAATCATCGTCAGCACCTCCTATACGCTTTGATATTCAAGTGATTCCATGACCGCTATATTTTCTTCTGTTGGCTCGATTCCAAGTCTATCACATAGCTTTATGCGCAGTCTGTGTTTGACTATCACAAAAATAAAGTTTGCAATTGCAGTGCAGCATGAATTTATCACAAGTACAGCGGCAATCTTGACAGTATCATTCATTTTGATGTTATCCACAAGCATTGTCGCAAGGATCATAAACGCGCCGAGCAGTATGTTGTATGGCGCACTTTCGATAAGGTTGATTTTCGCTGATCGTATCTCACACCATACTGGCGTCTTTCCGCGCTCTATGTTCTGTTTCACACGGTCAAATTCTTTCTTGTATCGCACTAAATCCTGCTCTTTTTTGGCAAACAGATAATACATTCATTCACCTCCGTCCATTCGTGCGCCGCAAAATTCACAGTACGCAGGGACTACTCCCCGTTGGCGTTCAATATCATTGCCGCAGTAAGTGCACTCATATGATGCCATTGGGATTCCGTGCTCAGAGAAACAATATATTTCATCCCACCGCCCGTGCCGCACGGGTTCAGCCTCGATTGTGGGCTGCTTATCAATTTCTTCACAGCATCTGTGGATCACAGACTTTACAAGTTCGACCTCTCGATCAGGACGATCTATAAAAAATCTTGCAATCAGAAAAACTTTCGCTTCTGTACGCTTTTTGTCAATCAGTTCAAACATTGTCAGCACCTCCCGTCATAGAGCATTGTCACAGACAGTACAGCCATGTCAATGCTTGTCGCGTTCCCGAATGCAAAAGCGTCCAGAAAAGCATCAAACATCACAGCGTAATAATCATGCATCGTTTTCATTCTGTGCCTCCAATTCTTCAACACGAATCCATATACCTGTGATTTCAGCCCAGAATTTCTCGTTGATCTCGGACGCCACCAATGCATCATCCTTCCAGAATCCGCAGTGCGTCATACAGTCTTTCAGCAGCTTCAACAGGTTTTCGGTATCCGGCTTGGTTGTCTTATATTCTCCGTCCTTATGCTTTCCTCGCGGAAAACACCATTTCACGATCAGCCGTACACCGCAGGTATACGGTGTGTCTGGTTTATGCTGTGCGAGGTGTGCAATGAATTTCGCTTTTGTCGCCTTTATCTCTGCGGAATCATACATATACGGTTTTCCTGTCTTCCGGTTTACAGCCAGATCCTTTTCCTGTGCTGTTACAGTCGGCGGAATCATCGGCATAAAAAACTGTATCACATTCTCACTCCTTCCGACATTTTGTGTTCGCGGGTGTCAATGCAGGGTACTCACCGCAAGGCGGCTGACTTTGAAGCCGCTTGCGGTTATACCCATTGACATTGCAATTTTGCACCGCAAATATTTCTATATATTTATATAGCCAGTTGCGGCAATTTTTGCGGTAGGCTTAATTTGTTTAACAATTATTTTCTGCAATGGAGCCGCCGGAAATTTCTGCCGGTCAGATCCTCGCACGGGATCCGGTGCGGCAAAACTGTTCGCTCGAGCGAACAAAATTTTGTTGGCTCGAGCCAACAAATCAAAAACGTGAAAAGGTGATACAATGAGAAATGCTGTCATATATGCCCGCTTTTCGTCAGATCTACAGCGGGAAGAAAGCATAGACGCGCAGATCCGGGCTTGCAAAGAGTATGCCGCGCAGAATGAGCTGCATATATTGGGTGTGTATGCGGATGAAGCTGTCAGCGGCCGCACGGCAAACCGGGCGCAATATCAGAAGCTGCTCCGGGACGCACAGAAACACAGCTTTGACGTCATACTGATTCACAAGTATGACCGTATCGGGCGCAATCTGGGCGAGCATGTCAACCTTGCCGCCCGGCTGGATCAATGGGGCGTGCAGCTCGTTTCCGTGTCTCAGGACTTCGGAGACAGCGCAGAAGCAAAGATTATGCGCACGCTTATGTGGTCAATGTCGGAATACTACATTGACAACCTTGCCGGGGAAGTGCGCAAGGGCATGAAAGAAAACGCGCTGCGCGGGCTGCATAATGGGGGAGTGCCACCGTTTGGCTATGATGTGATCGAGCGCCGGTATGTCGTGAACGAGCTGGAAGCGGAATACGTGCGCCGGATCTTCGCCGCAGCTCTGCACCGTGAGGGCTTCAAAGATATCATAGCAGAGATGCAGGCGGCCGGGATCCGCGGCAAGCGGGGCGCGCTTATCAGATATCCGCAGATATACGAAATGCTAAGGAATGAGAAATACACGGGCGTGTACAGCTATTCTGTGGAGGAAGAAAAGGACCGGGCCGACCGCCGCAGCAAGCCGCACGCGATCAGAATAGAAAACGCCTTGCCGGAGATCATCAGCAAGGCGGAATTTCAGGAGGTACAAGAGATCATGAACGAACGGAAGCAAACCGGAAAGAAAGCCGGGTATCTGTGCAGCGGGCTTGTGTACTGCTCTTGCGGTGCCAAAATGCACGGCTTCAAGAGTGAGCGCAAGGGGCATACTTACCGCTATTATATCTGCTCTGCAAAGTGCGGGGCGCCGTCCGTCCGCATGGAAGATGTGGACGCTG
>DMBA01000264.1 GCA_003446315.1 Ruminococcus sp.
CTTGCGAATATTCACACCGGTGACCGTTCCCTTCTCTTATGCATATCAGATTTTTTGCAGCCTGCGGGCAGTTTTCTGGGACTGGACGGTGTCATTCTGCTTGCTTTTCTGCTTGGTATCCCTGCAAACGAGATCGTGCTGCCGGTTGCTGTCACCGCTTATCTCGGTTCATCTGCGCTTTCCGATTACGGCTCGCTCACCGATCTGCACGCACTTCTGACCGCAAACGGCTGGCATATCCGGACTGCCGTATGTTTTCTGATTTTCATGCTGTTCCATTCACCCTGTGCCACAACGCTCCTGACTGTCTACAAAGAAACCGGAAGCAAAAAGCTCACATTTGCGGCTTTTCTGCTTCCGGTCGGCATCGGTGTTCTGATCTGTTCGGTTCTGTCAGTTTGTCTGCCGTGATTACGGCAAACCGTTCTTGCGGTAAGAACTGGGAGATACCCCGCAATTCTCCCGGAACTGTCTGGAAAAATGCTCATAATTCTTATAGCCGCACTGCATTGCGACATCCTGCACCGGCATATTGGTGGTGCAAAGCAGCATTTTCGCGTGCTGGATCCGGCTGGCAATCAGATCCTGTATGAATGAAACGCCGAATTGCGCTTTATAATGGTGCTGAAACGCAGACCGGCTCATGCGCATCTCATGGGATGCCCAATCCACCGACCATTCCAGATACGGCGCTGAATAGATCTTATTGCGAATGACCAGCATGCGCTCATATCTTGCTGCACTCGGTGTATGATCCTGCTCATGAAGCTGCTCACTGACCTTATTGCACAGCAGCCAGAAATAATGCGAAATGGAATCTGCTTTGTGCAGATGATCCGAACAGTTTTCATCAGCAATTGCTTTGATGCAGAAGCTGAAAAATTCCGTATAAGCAAGCTGGATCGGTTTTGCGATCGGCACATGCTTATGCCGGAACCATGTCGGTTCCTCATTCTCAAACATAAAATGGATCCAGTCATTTGAGAATGTATGCTGCGGGACACAGCGATATTTTTGCGGCATCCCCGGCGGATACAGAAAAAAGGTCTTGCGCGGCATAAATACGTCTTCACCGTCCAATGTGAAAATCGCATCGGTTTTCAGGATCAGCAGCAGATAATCGCCGCTGCCTTCCGGACGGTCTATGAAAAAATCCGCATCATGATGATGGTCATATCCGACATTATGCAGAATCATGTCTGCCACCCCCTGCAATTATGCATCTGTTCCCGTGATCGCTTTGCTGCGCCATGCACCGCCGCAATACCGGATCCAGCCAACCAGACCTGTCACCGTCCATGTCACACATGTCGTATACCAGATCGCGCCGTATCCGATGCCGAATACCTTTGTCATGATAAGCGCCCCGCCAATGCGGCATATGACCTCTGCCATACCGTTCATAAATGCATATGTCGTATCACCGGCACCGTTCAAAAATCCGCGCACAACATGAATCGAACCAAGCGGAACATAGCATAATGATGTGATGCGCAGGGCAAAATATCCGATGGAAACAGCCTCTGCACCCGATATAAAACAGCGGATAATCATTCCGCCCGTGAACTGGAACACGACCATCACGACAATTGCAATGCAGGATGAAATACGCAGACCTGCCCGCAAACCGCGTTCTGCCCGTTCCGATGCACCGGCACCGATATTCTGTCCGGCAAAGGTCGCAAGTGCAGTATTCAGGGAGAAGAACGGCTGCTGGATCAATTGCTCAACCCGCATGGAAGCTGTATAAGCCGTCATGACGGTTTTTCCGAATCCGTTTGTCACGCGCTGAAGCATGGTCATGGAAACGGCGATCAAACCGCTTTGCATCGCAATCGGCAGACCGGTGCGCAAAGTCAGCAGCATCATTTTCCGATCCGCATGAAAATCCGCTGATTGGAAGCGCAGTTCCGGCATCTTTCCGAATGCAAATATGATACAGGCAACCGCAGAAATGATCTGCGAAATGACCGTTGCAGCGGCTGCGCCTTCCACACCGGCGTGCAGTCCCAGCACAAAGAACAGATCCAGCGTAATATTCAAAACGCTGGCAACGCCGAGGAAAATCAGCGGAGTTTTGGAATCGCCGAGTGCCCGCATGATCGCATTGATCCAGTTATATGCTGCAACTGCAAGCGTGCCGCCGCATGCGATTTTCATATAGCTGACTGACATCCCGATGAGCTGCGGTTCCGTATTCATGGCAAGCAGCACCGGTTCGGCAAGCAAGACCGAAAAAAAACTGATCAGGACACCGAACATTGCGGTCACCAGTGCAGAATTCCATACGGCAGAGCGCATTCTGTCCTGAAAACCGGCGCCGAAAAACTGCGCCGTCATGATGCCGGCACCCGTTGCCAGACCGAGACAAAGCGTATAAAACAGATATGTCACGGAACCGGTCGCACCGACTGCCGCAAGCGCATCATCGCCCAGTGCCTTTCCGACGATCGCCGTATCCGCAACATTATAGAACTGCTGGAGCAAATTGCCGGCAAGAAGCGGCAGTGAAAAACGAATAATGTGACCCGTTTCGCTGCCTTTTGTCATATCAATCGCTGCCGTACCCATCGGCAAACACCCTCTCTATCATGATAAAACCCGTCAGAAACCCATATTCTCAATAATTCTACACTATTATACAGCATTTCCGCATCATTTGCAAGCTGTTTTCGAAGATAATCATGAACAAATTGTAAACTCTGAAAGAAACCGCTTGACAAGCTCATTTATATTTGATACAATTGAATTGTAGTAAACCGATATCAACTGTGACTGTGTAAAGGAGAATGATTATGGCTTCTGTATATGATTGTCAGGTACAAAAACGGGACGGCAGCATGCTCGACCTTGCTTCTCTCAAAGGCAAAGTTCTGCTGATCGTCAACACCGCGACCGGCTGCGGATTTACCCCGCAGTACGAAGGGCTGGAAAAGCTCTATCAGAACTATCATGACAAAGGACTCGAAATTCTGGATCTGCCGTGCAATCAGTTCGGCAGTCAGGCACCCGGCAC
>DMBA01000387.1 GCA_003446315.1 Ruminococcus sp.
CGAAATACCCCGCATGCAAGGAGCTCCGCAGGGGTGAATCCGAGAAAACGATCCAGTGGATCGTTTTCCGGAGAGGGGCACCCTGCGATAGAGGGTGCCCCTAAGTGAATTGCGCAGCAATTCACAAATTAACGGAGAATCTTAAGTTGTTGGCATTGTTTGGGGCGGAGTCCTCATTATAAATCTGACGGAAACACTTTCAGCAGCGGTTCCTGAAGGATGCACGCTGTCGCAGGACGCACATCTCAGCGAATATATCCATTGCGAAGCGGGATCGCTTTTTGCTTTGCATATGCATTGTTTTCCGGTGTGTTCCCAATACGGCATTCCGGTGCGCTGTGCTCGATCTTGTCCAGCAGGATCGCTATGCGGAATACCTGCTTCTGCCCTGCCGAAAAGGGATACCGGTATGCATCACCCCAGCGGTCTTTTATATAAAGATATTCCTGATCGCGGCTGACAAAGCTGTATGCCAGCAAAATATCTTTCAGCATCAAAAAGGTCTCCGGATTCTCCGGCATCAGCACATAATCCTGCGTCATCACCATTTTCGTATTCTGAAAAAAGATATTCTTCGCTCCGTTTGCAATGCTTGCTGCAACCTTCTCCGGTGCGCCGTATTTCTGAAACACCCGCGCTTTCGGGATCCCTGCCTGTAACAGCCGTACATGCGTCATGCGGTATTTCCGGATCGCTGCGACCACATCCTTCGCCGTCCAACCGCAAAGATAATGTGCCCGGTTCTGATGCATCGTGATATTCATGTTTCGTATTTCGCCGCAATGCGCTCCAGCAGACTGATGATCTGCAAATGCTGCGGACAGTGCGATTCACATTGTCCGCATGCAAGGCAATCCGACGCTTTTCCTCCTGTCTCTGCATATTTTTCATATTCTGCTGTGTCCCCTTCTCGATTGTACAGCGCAAAATAATCCGGAATCGGGATCCCGGCGGGACATCCGTCTGTGCAGTAATGACATGCTGTACACGGGATCTCGTTCGCACGCTCTATGATCTCCCGCACCTGCATGCAGAGCGCTGTTTCTTCTGCTGTCAGCGGCACAAACTCCTTCATGTAACCGGTATTATCCAGAAGCTGCGCCATATCACTCATGCCGCTGAGCACCATCATCGTCTGCGGCAGAGATGCTGCAAACCGGATCGCCCATGACGGCACGGAAAGCGCCGGCGCATGCGCCCGCAGCAGCTTCTCCGCCGATTCCGGTACCTTTGCCAGTTTGCCGCCCTTTACCGGCTCCATCACGATCACCGGTTTGCCGTGTCTGACGGCTGTCTCATAACAGCGGCGGGATTGCACGCTTGCACGCTCCCAGTCCAGATAATTGATCTGGAGCTGCACAAATTCGATCTCCGGATGCTTCGTCAGGATCTCATCCAGCAGCTCCGGCGTATCATGAAACGAAAAACCGATCTTCCGGATCTTCCCCGCCGCTTTCTGCTGCATCACAAACGAAAAACAATCCAGACGCTCTGCGATCGGATAATTGTCGCTGTCCAGACAGTGCAGCAAATAATAATCAAAATATGCAAGTCCGGTGCGTGCAAGCTGCTCGGCAAAGATGCGCGGCACATCATCCGGCTCCTTCAAAAACATCGTCGGCAGCTTGTCTGCAACTGTATACGCTTCCCGCGGATGCCGTTCCACCAGCGCTTTCCGCAGCATTTCTTCGGATTTCCCGCTGTGATACATATATGCTGTGTCAAAATAAGTAAAACCCTGCTCCAAAAAGCGGTCAACCATTTCAAAAATCTGTTTCTCATCAAACGATGTCGGCTCTTTGCTGTCCAGTAAGGGCAGCCGCATAAAACCAAATCCCAGCTTTTTCATATCGCACCTCTTTGTATTCAGCATCCTTTTCTTTCAAAAAACGGGTATACCGCTGCGGCATACCCGTTTCTTTTTGTATCCGCTTACGCTTCTGCCTTCCATACGCCGTGCAGATTGCAGTATTCATATGCGGCGATGATCGTATCATCCTCTGCAACATAAAACTGCGCGACCGGTTCTTCGCCGGGCTGGAGATCCTTGCGCTCAATGCCGTTCTTCGTTTCCAGCAGGATCCACTGGATAAAATGATTCTCCAGCATCGGGTGCGCCGCACTGCCGACGGAAACTGTCACCGTCTGACCCTCACGGGAAATGACCGGCACATGCTTCTCCTTCGCTGCATCGACCGTATTGGCAATCAGCTCCTCTTTGCCTTCCGGATCAAAATCCTCGCCGTCCTGTACGGCAAAGACCTTGCCGCATTCCTTACATAGATAGAATTTCATGTGTATCGCTCCTTTTTTTCATGGTTTATGTGGACAGTGTCCCCGAAGCAGCGTCAATCCGTTGCTTGACACCGCTTCCCGGATACCATCCGGAGCATCCTTCTCCATGTGCACAGGATGCGTGCCTGCTCATCTGCGGGATAATAAAAATGGGATGCGTGCCGCAATACATGCAGCCGGATCGCCTGACTCTGCTGCAATGTCTCCAGCGAACGCAATGAGACAAATTCATCCCGCGCGGATTGATATGCCGCTGACGGTACCGTGAGCCTGCGATAACAGCCGCGCATATGTGCGATCTCGGCAAACAGCTCCCGATAACGCGGGATCCAGCCAAGATAATGCAGCGGATTCCAATCCGGCGAAATACTGAATGCGTTCCGCATCGCACAGAGCCGCGGCGCTTTCACCGGTCGGTATCCCGCGGCACAAAGCAATGCGCCGCATGCGCCGAATGCCGTCAGATGTGCATAGACCGGTACGCCCAGCAGCAGCATCCCGCTGATCCGATCCGGATATTTTAACGCAAGCCGGACGGCAAACAGCGTTCCCATCGAATGCGCTGCGATCACAATATGCGGATAATGCTGCATCAGATCACACAGTGCTTCCTCTGCCTGCTTCTGCCAGACTGCCATGCGCGTGCGCCCGAGTGCTACCGGTCTGCCGCCGTGCCCTTCCAGCAAAATGCCCGATACTGCCCAGTTTGCAGGGATCTCCGGCAGCAGAAAATCAAAATACTGCGGTGCACTCAGGATGCCGTGCAGCAGCAGAACCGCATGCTTCGCACCTGCCGGTGCACGGTAAACATCCTGATATCTTCCGTTCAACGGAAAAACTCCACCTTGCCGCAGGATTTGCAGTGATAAACACGCACACCTGCGCCGTCTGCGATCTTCTGGAGCTGCTTGAGCAAAATATTGCCCGGTGCCCACTCCTCAACCTTGACGCGCTTCATGACAACATTGCAGTGCACACATGTCACCGGTCCTTTTTCCGGAATCAGTCCAGCCATTTTTCATTTTCCTCCTGTTATACTTGTTGCGTTTTTGTTACATATATGCTTCCAGACGGCGGCGTGTTTCCGCCTCACCGAGTACATGACTGATTTCCCAGATATCCGGTGCATTCTGTCTGCCGGTCAGGGCGACGCGCAGCAGATTGGTCACATCAACGATGCTGCCCTTGTAAAGCTCCGGATTCTTCTTGTATTTCTTCGGCTGTGCTGCATAGCCCAGCTCCTCGGTCAGTGTCTTGACCTTTGCAAACCAGTCAACCTGTGAATCTGCAAAATCCAGCGTTTCCAGATAGCGCGTCAGGATCGCCTTTTTCATCTCACCGTCTGCATTTTCCGGGCAGGCATCTGCATATGCAAAGGTTTCCGCATCATAGAACGAAAGGAATGCAGCCGCTTCCTTCCAGCTTCCGTAGTCCTTGCGCGGCTTGTCGCCCCCTCTGCCGACATTGATCGCCGCGCGGAAGAAATCAGGCTTTGCTTCCATGCGTGCTGCAAGCGCTGCATCATAGGTTTTTGCCCATGTCAGCAGTCCGTCATAAACAAACTCTGCCGTCTGACGGGAAAGATATTCTTTTGCAATATGATCGAGCTTTTCCAGATCAAACAAAGCACCGGATGTGCTCATCTTCTCCAGAGAGAACGTAAATGCGCGGGAATCTTCATCCGGATGCTCCGCAGACCATTCCTCGAAATTGCTGTTCAGAACCGTCAGCAGATAGCGCATGACCGCTTCCTGCGGGAAACCTGCTTCTCTGTAATAGCTCAGGGCAAGCTCCGGATCCTTACGCTTGGACAGCTTGCGCTTCGAACTGCCGTCCATTTTCATCAGCGTTGCAGTGTGGCAGTAAACCGGACGCGCCCAGCCCAGAATATCAAAGAGCTGCACATGGATCGGCAGCGTTGCAAGCCAGCTTTCATCACGGATGACATGCGTTGTACGCATAAAGTGGTCATCGCAGACATGTGCAAAATGATAGGTCGGGATGCCGTCGGATTTCAGCAGCACGAAATCTGTGTAGTTCTCCTGCACTTTTACCTCGCCGCGGATGCCGTCTGCGACCGGCACCATATTCGCCGGATCACCTTCCGAACGGAAGCGCAATACCCATTCTGTGCCCTTTGCAAGCTCTGCTTCAATATCTGCCATCGGACGGTCACGCCAGACTGCATATTTGCCGTAGTAACCGTAATTATCCTTTGCAGCTTCCTGCGCCTCATGCATCGCTTTCAGATCCTCTTCCGTGCAGAAGCAGGGATATGCAAGACCGCGCAGTACCAGCGATTTTGCAACAGTCTGATAAAGCTCTTTTCTCTGACGCTGCCGGTAAGGGCCGTATGCACCGGTCTCACCGTCTGCGGTCGCGCCTTCATCAAAGCGGACACCGTAAAATGTCATCGCATCAATGACCGCTTCCACTGCGCCTTCCACCTCACGCTTCTGGTCGGTATCCTCAATGCGCAGATAGAATACGCCGCCGGTCTGATGCGCAAGTCGCTCACCGATCGCGTTGTAAAGATTGCCCAGATGCACAAAACCGGTCGGGCTCGGTGCAATGCGCGTGACAACTGCCCCTTCCGGCAGATCACGCGGCGGATATTGTTTCTCATAATCCTCGATCTGCTTGGTAATGTCCGGGAATAAGAGATTTGCAAGTGCGGTATAATCCATTTTTTACGTTTCCTTTCCAATTATCATAGTATCGCTGCCGATATGCAGCAAAACCGTATTACATATTGCCGGCAGCAGCTTATTACCAGTGTCCGCCGCCGCCGCCGTGTGAGAAGCCGCCCGATGAAAAATGCGAGCTGCCCCCGCCGCCGCTTCCGCCGCCTCTGCTGTCGGAATCAATGTGCTGTTTCGTCGTGTGCGTGCGGATGAAGACATCATCATGCTGTAAAAATGCAGTATCTTTCTGACTGATGTAATTATTCGGATTCAGCGATTTTTTCAGCTTGTAGCTGCTGCGCACACAAAGCGATGCGATCATGGCTGCAATCGCACCCAGAATGAGACTCAACGGCACCAGAAAACTCAGATTCACCCGATAACTGAACGGCAGTTTCGCGCCCGATATCAACTGACCGTTCTGCTCCCAATAGTATTGGTCATTCTGTGCATCGTATGTATATCCCTTTTTCGGATATCCCACTTCATAATAATAATGCACATCATTGCAGAACTGCTGCACGGCTCCGGCTTCATCGCCGTCTTGCAGAAAGCTGCGCATGTTGTCGATCATCGCAGAAACACGGTCATCTGAAAAGCCGTTGTAATAATAAAGCTGTCCCATGCCGCATGTCGAAAGATACATATAATGTGTCGGCATATTCAAAAGCAGCAGGACACCGTCGGTTTCTTCTCCGTGCGCTGCATTGAACAAGCTGTCATACCGGTCATCTGCAAAGCGCATGGAAGCGTCATCTTCCATCTCGTCATCGCCGCTGTTGATGACATAAACCGCCACGTTCATATCAACATCCTCGCTGGTCTGCCGGATCAGTTCGGAAAGCTGCATCTGTTCGTCTTCGCTGAATAAGCCGTCCGGATCATACAGCGTACTTTTTGCAAAGTCATCTTCATATTTCCGCAGGGCGGATGCCGGCAGAACAGTCATCATCACGCAGCAAACCGCTGCCGCTGCGCCTGCAAACCATTTCAATCGCTTCAAATATCTTTTCATGACAGCGCCACCCCGATCAAAAATATGATTGCAGCAACCAGCAAGCCTATGCCGCCGCTGAATAATCTGAGCTTCCATTTGCTCACCGGCGGGGTTCCGACAAATTTGCCGGTCTGCCCGTTGAGGGCAAATTCATAGATCTTTCCACCGTATTGATAGGTCATGAACCAGACCGGAAGCATCATGTATTCCCATTTTGTCTGCAACACCTTGATATCAGACCGCGTCACGCTGACACTGGTATAATTGACCATGGATTTGCGCAGAAGCTGGTCGCACGCCTGCACTGCCCGCTTCTGGATCCGCGGGAACATCGCTGCAAAATCCATGTCATATTTCTCTGCCAAAAAGCCGCTGAGATACTGCATGGCAAACGGCTGCACCGCCTGATAATCAAACGGTTCGACCGCTTCCATCAGATCATCGTCAATGTGGCTTGCGCCGTCTGCCGGAAGCCCCTTGATCGAGACCTTTGCCTTTCTTGCAACGGCAAATTCCTTCGTTTCTGTATAGTGATAACTGCCGGAATCCCATGAACGAACCTTCTTTCCGAGTGCATCCATCTCTGCATTCAGGTTGACATCCGTGACCCAGAACGGGACATATAACCCGACGATTTTTTCCTGCTGTCCTGCGGAAAGAAAATCATTCGGCAGGAATTTGTGCTTTGCAACCCAATCCTGAAAGATTTTGAGCGCCTGCTCACGGGGGATCTGAAACGGCAGGACATAAGAAGGTCGGTATGCGCCGGAAACCCGCCCTTTCAGGATCACGGGATTGTGACAATAATAGCAGAATGTTGCTGCTGTGTTGTCATCTGCCATGATCTCCGCGCCGCAGCTATCGCAATGATAAACCGATGTCTGACCTGCAAACGCTTCATCTGTCTGCGTTTCTGATTCCGGGCGTGCCGAAACCTGCTGTTCTTGTGCAGCCGCGATTTCCTGCATTTCTTCTTTCGTAAAGCTGCTTTGGCAGAAATCACAGGTGAATTTCTGATCGGCAGCAGAAAATTTCAGGTCTGCGCTGCAATTCGGACACTTATACGCAAGAGATTCCATCTGATCCGGAACACTCCTTTCAACTCTCACTGCACCCGTGCAGGATGCAATTTTTATTATATCATATTATAAGAAAAAAAGCAATAGCGGCAGCGGGAGAGTGGTTAAACAGGCTGTAGGGAGAGTGACTCGACAAACAGAGCGCATACCGCTTTTTGGCGATATGCGCTCTGTTTCAGCTTAGAATCGTACAAGAAAAGATTGATAATGGGTGGCTCCCCGCCCAATGCCAACAACTTAAGATTCTCCGTTAATTTGTGAATTGCTGCGCAATTCACTTAGGGGCACCCTCTATCGCAGGGTGCCCCTCTCCGGAAAACGATCCACTGGATCGTTTTCTCGGATTCACCCCTGCGGAGCTCCTTGCATGCGGGGTATTTCGCTCACTGCGGTGAGC
>DMBA01000001.1 GCA_003446315.1 Ruminococcus sp.
TGGTCAGACGGCTCAGACACAGCAGCCCGCATATAATCAGACGGCACAACCCCAGCAGCCGTATGCACAGACGCTGACTCCGGCTATGAAACTGGAATATCTGCGGAATCTGCCGCCGATTTCTCAGATGGAAGCAGAAGGCTGCCGGCACAATCAGGAGAAAATGTGGTATATCATCCTGATTCTTCTGAATACCATTGCAATTTTGTTCGTGCTTGGCACAGTTGCGGCACATCTCAGCGATTACGGTGAGGATTTGCAGGAATTTACGGAAACCCTGATCTCCGAAACGCTCGAACAAGAGGAACAATCCGGGAATGAAACGGATAAGGAACGGCGGAAAAAAGAACGGGAAGCGGAAAAAGAACGCGATCAGTATATTCAGGATTTCACGGACAGCATACCGTATGAAGTGAAACTGCTGTTTTACGGCGCTTTTGCACTGGTCATCGGGTATTGCTCGCTGTACTATATGAATGCGCAGGTGCGTGCAAGCTCGGTAAAGATCACGCTGCGCAATTTCCCGGAGATCTATACGCTGATCGAATCCTATGCATGGCGGCTCGGCATGAAGCAGGTGCCGGATGCATATATCGTGCAGCAAAGCGGTGTCCTGAATGCATTTTCGTCTTTCCTGTTCCGGAAACAGTATATTGAGATCAACTCGGAAGTGTTCGAAGTGGCGTACCGCGAGCATCAGGATCTGGATGCGCTCGCTTTTATCATTGCACATGAGATCTCGCATATTTATTACGGTCATGCGACACTGCACTATAATCTGCCGATCTGGTTCTCAATGAATTTCCCGCTGTTTGGTGCGATCGCATCAAGAACCAGAGAGTATAGCTGTGACCGTCTTGCACAGCATCTGACCAATAATGACGGTCTGGAAGCCATGTTTATGCTGATGGTTGACCGGCACTTGTATAAGATGGTGGATAAGCAGGATTATCTCGATCATGCCGTGCGGGAAGGCGGTTTCTTCCTCTGGCTGTATAATCTGTTTTCGTCCCATCCGGTCATGCCCAAGCGAATTCTTGCGCTCGCCAGACGGCAGGGCAGCGGTGAACTGTTCTGAATCGTTTGCCGCACAATCATAAAAATAACACGCCAAACAGGATGCAGGATCCGATGTTTGGCGTGTTTTTTTGCTTATTGATAATTGACACCGAGTGCTTTCAGCTCTGCACGCAGCGGCGCAAGTTTATTGATCGGGAAGCGGCTTGCGGTCGCTTCTTTCAGGATCGTGACCTTTAATCCCTGATTGCAAGCGCTTTTTGCAGTTGCTGCAATGCTGCCGTTCTCATCAATTCCGCAGAGCAGCAATGCTTCATATCCTTGCTGCTGCACATGCTCTGCAAACGGTTTGCTCAGGAATGCATCTGCCACATTCTTCTCAAAATACAGATCCGATGCGATCTGCAATTCGCTGTATAGCTTTGCACCTTCGGTCTGCTCGATGCAGAAGCCGAACACCAGATGATTGGTCGGTGTATCCGGAAAAATCTGTGCCAGATACAAAATATCGCAATTTTCTGCCTGATATTGCGAAATTGCCGCATTTACGGCGGAAATCAGCTTTTTTGTGTCATAAGGGAATTTTTCCTTCCGTTTTTCCCAAAGATAGTCATTTTGCAGTTCAAATACCAGCAATGCCTGTTTTGCCATGCGAATCTCTCCTTGTTCAGCCTGTTACATATTGATAACGATCTTCGTGCTTTGTCACCGTATTGGAACGGCATTTCTCGGTGAAATCGGCAGCCATTTGCTGAAGCATATCATTCCGCACTTCATTCTCCCAACTGCTGTGCTCATTTTCACCTTCAAAGAATGCAAGGATCACGGCGGAACTGCGCTTGACGATCACCATATCACCCTGTTTGCGGCTGCGGTCAAATGCCCATGCCGAGACTTCATCGCCGTAAGTAGTGCGGATGGCGGAATAAGCGCTGACCAGACCGCCGTTTGCATATGTGCTCTGATCCTGTGAATATTCCGAAGCTGCCTCTGCAAATTTTGCGGAAGGATCATCTGCTGCTTTGACTTCTTCCTGCAATTCTTTTGCGAATTTTTCTGCTTCATCAACATTGTCGAATTCGGCTGCATTCAGGAAAATAATGCGGAAATCCACGGTTTTGGAATCGTCTGCGGTCGGGGTATCGCGGAGCATATAGACCGTTGCATTGCACTGTTCTTCTTTCGGCAGCAGCAGTGTTTCACCGCGCTGTGCGCCGCCGCGGATCCATTCCTGCACATCCTCCGGGAATTCGGTCACCATTTTTGTGATGACGAGGTCGCCTGCCATTTGCTCTGCTTCTTCGCGTGCGATCTTCTTTTCATCGGTCAGATAATGGAACACATAGTCTGTATATTCCTGCTGTGTTTTGGTCTTCGAGAGCGCTTCTGCTGCATCCAGTGCCGCATCATGCTGTGTTGCGTCGCCGTCAATGATGGTCTGCGGATCCCACGGGAAGGAATAACCAAGCACGCTCACGGAAAGATAATCCTCGGAATGCGCCTGATAATAGTTTGCCACTTCTTCATCGGTGACATTCAGTTTTTCCTGCGCGTCTGCCTGATACCGCTGTGCAAGCAGCGTGAGCTGCATTGCCTGCTCGAAATCTGCTGCGGTGACTCCTTTTTGATAGTTTGAAAAATCCGTTTGTTCGGCGGTGGTGCGGCAGGTTTCCAGATCAGATTCGGAAAGTGTGAATCCGTCTGCATATGCCGCTTCGCAAAGCTGCAAATTGGATTCCACAGAGCTCATGGTGTTGTCCATAAACATGTCATACCATGTCTGATCGTCCTTGTAGTTCTGATCTTTCAGCGATTTGGTTTCATCAAAAACAGCCATCGAATCATTTCCGGCGGCATAGGAGAGATAACTGTCCTCGCACTGACGGAAATAACACGCAAACATCGCTGCATTTACCTGATAATGCGCAGTTTCTGCAATGATCTGTTTTTGCAGCGAACCGCCGCTTTTCAGTTTATAGATGCCGAATCCGGCACCGGCAAGCACGGCAGCGCCGCCGATACAGCAAACCGCCGTCAGGATGGTTTTTCTGCGCTTCTTCTGTTTTTCTGCGGCAGTCTGCTCTTTTTTGGCTGCGTCCTGTGCGCGGAGTGTTTCCAGATCAACCTGTTTTTTATCCTGCTTTTTGGTTTTATTCTTTTTTGCCATTGGGTATTCGATTCCTTTCCTTTCCCTATTTTCTATGTGAACGGATGCATGCGGCTATGTCTGCGGGGATGCCGTTTCATCCGGTTCGGAGAGCAAGGCGGCAAGTCCGGTTTCGGCGGAGATGGTATCTGCGCCGCAGAGAATGAGCACCTGCTCATATTCCTGTTCGGGCAATGTGCGCCAGTATGCTTCCGGATCCAGCGGCAGATTGACCGCTGTTATGGTGTGATAATGCTCCAGCAGAAACGGGATCATGCTGCTGCCGAAGCTGTCTGTCAGCAAAAGCAGATCCTTGCTGCTTTGGTTTTTCGTTTCCAGATACAGGATCGGTTCTGTTTCTGTCCGGAAAACGGCTTCCGGTCTGGCAGAGGATGCTTCCATATTATAATAAGATGTCAGCTTCTGATTGCCGTTGCTGCGTACTGCCGTGACACGTTTCAGCGGCTGCTCCGCATCGTAAGAATACAGATCAATCGTATCGGGCGCTGTTTCAAAAAACTGGATCCGCTGTGCCAGTCTGCCGTAATAATCGCTGCTGAAATGCGTAATGACCAGATGGTCATAGCCGATCGCCGTGAAACCGAGCTTCCGGATGGCTGTCCGGTAGGCAGTATAGGCACCGTAACTTGTCCAGCAGGGGTCTGTGCGGTAGTAAAGATATTGCTCCCGTTCCGCAGAAAGCCAGCTTTCTGTCTCAATCCAGACCACGCGGTCACTGAGCTGGTCGGCGAAGGTGCGCAGAACCGCATGTTCATTGCCGATCGGTGCATTTGCCGGAAGCGTATCCGCATAAATGCCGGATGAAGTCGGAATCGCCATCATATAGACCGGTGCGGAACGCTTTGCGGCGAATTGATTGACGACATCCGCAGCATGAATGATCTGTTCCGGCGGCGGATCTTCATTCTTATACAGCATGCGCTGCTGCGTGACGTATACATCTCCGATCAGATCGGAGCCGAATGCAAGATGCACCATATCGCGTGCAAGCAATACCGGTTTCCAGATCGGATTTTTTGCGGCGGCAGTTCCGCTGCTGCCAAGCAGAGAACCGCCCGCAAAGGCTGCGGTCAGTCCGAACAGGATCAATGCCGACGGTACACGAAAAATCGACCAGAACCGCGGTTTTTCACTGTCTGCCATATCGCAGTCCTTCTACATCGGACAGATCCAGAACATAGCGGTCTGTGAACCATTCCGTCGGATTCAGATGGATCGCAGCGGCAAATGCTTTTGCATCGGCATCGTCCGGAACAGCACCGGACAGAAACCACAGTTTTCGTTCAACGGCTTCTCCCGCGGCAAGAACCATCAGCATTCTGCCAAGCCCGTGTCTGCGGTATTCCGGCAGCAGCATGACGAGTCCGACATTTGCACACTGCGGCTTTTCTCCGAACGGTTCCCGATCCATTTCCAGTACACCGACCGGTTTTCCTTCATCAAAGATCACAAAGAGCGTATCGCCGGCTTCCAGTGTCTGCGCAAAATATGCAGCGCCGTCCGGCAGCAGTGCGGAAAGCGGCTCGGAGCGCCAGTCTGTTTTCGGCAGATCTGCCGGTTTCAGTTTTCGGAATCTCAACATTGTGTTTTCCCCCGATTTTTACAGAATCATATCTATCATACCACAAAATTCGGATTTTGTAAAGCAGTCACTGCGGTTTTCTGTATCCAAGCCGGAAAATTCCGGTGCGATCCGTGTACAGGAGACAGTTTTAGCATGCTAATTGTTACATGTGCTTTTTATTCGGGAATCGCTTGCTTTTTTCGACGTTATATGCTATAATAAAGAAAAAGTGCCTGTATTCGGAGATTTTGCTCTCTTTCGGATGAAAAACAGGCGAATTTGAAAAATGTGTATATTCAGAACAATTGCAGGAGCGTTTCTATATGGTTTTTTCAAGCCTGTTCTTTTTATATCTGTTTCTGCCCGTATGCCTGCTTTGCTACGGGCTTTCTCCTTCGCTGCCCGTGAAAAATGCCGTGCTGATGATCTTTTCGCTGGTGTTTTATGCATGGGGTGAGCCGACTTATATTGTTTTGCTGCTCGTCAGCGTTTTGGTCAATTATCTGTT
>DMBA01000234.1 GCA_003446315.1 Ruminococcus sp.
CACCGGAAGTTTCTCGACAGACTGCAGCCCGAAAGCAGCCATTCAACTGCTTTCGGGCTTCTTTTTATGCGTCTTGTTCCGGTACAAATAACGGCAGCAGTTCCTGCGTTGCAACATCGCAAAGTCCGCGGGTCGTCATTTTGATGTGCGGTATGACCGTCAGGGACACAAACGCCATGTTCATAAACGGCGAAACATTCTCCGGCACGCCCATCACACGCACCGCTTCATTCAGCGCACGGTTCTGTGCCGCTACCGTTCCGGCGTTTTCTTCACTCATCAAGCCGGCGATCGGCAGCGGGATCTCCGCAAGCACCTTTCCGCCGGATACGGCTGTGCTGCCGCCGTTTGTCTCCCGGATCCGGTTCGCAGCAGCAGCCATGTCTGCATCATTGGTGCCGATCACGATCAGATTGTGCGAATCATGCGACACCGATGCTGCGATCGCACCTTCCCGCAATCCGATGCCGCTGATGTATCCAAGCCCGCGGTGCCCCGTGTTCCGGTGCCGTTCGATCACCGCGATCTTCAGGATATCCCGTTCTGTATCAACACCGTTATTCTTCGTAAAATCAAGCATTTCATGGTATTCTTCCGTCAGGAGCTGCCCTGCGATCACGCCGATCACTCTGCATGCGCCTGCCTGCGGTTCAATGTGGAAATCCTGCGGCGTGAGCGCTTCCAGATGGAACGAATGCAGCACATTCTCCCATTCCGCTGCATGATGATCCGGTGCTGCAAAATCAAGGCATCTGCCGCTTTTCACCGCGCATTTTCCGGCACTGTAAACATCCCGCACATGCATCGTCTGCAAATCATCCAACACCAGAATATCAGCTCGGTAACCCGGTGCAACCGCGCCGACATGATCCAGCCGAAAGCATTCTGCTGCCTGAATGGTCGCCATTTGGATACAGGCAACCGGATCTTTTCCGGCGTTGACTGCCATCCGGATCATGTGGTCAATGTGACCGTCCCGCAGCAGATCCGCAGGATGCTTGTCATCCGTCACCAGCAGGCAGCGGCGGCAATACGGCGGATCGAACAGCGGCAGCAGCGCTTCCAGATTCCGCGCCGCAGTCCCCTGCCGGATCATCAGCCACTGTCCCTTGCGTACGCGCTCCAAGCCTTCCTCTGCTGAGGAGCATTCGTGGTCGCTCTGGATGCCCGCTGCAATGTATTGGTCAAGCGCATGTCCGGTCAGCAGCGGCGCATGCCCGTCAATGACCTTTCCGGCGCGTTTGGCTGCTGCCAGCTTCTCCATCACAAAATCAGCACCCGCCAGCACGCCGGGATAATTCATCATCTCTGCCAGTGCCGGTACACGCGGATGCGAAAAATACGGTTCCAGATCCGCTGCAAGCAGCTCTGCGCCGGATTCATCCAGCGGCATGGCCGGTACACAGGACGGCAATGCAATATATACATGCAGCGGCAAGCCTTCACTCATTTTCAGCATGAAATCTATGCCGCGTGTGCCGCAGACATTTGCAATCTCATGCGGATCTGCGACAATGGCTGTCGTTCCGTGCGGCAAAACGGCACGGGTCAGTTCCGCCGGAGTCAGCATTGTGCTCTCAATGTGAATATGCCCGTCAATCAATCCGGGACAAATATAACAGCCGGTCACATCCTCTGCTGCATCTGCATCGGTATCACAATAATCGCCGACTCCAAGGATCCTGTCATTTTCGATCAAAACCTGTTCTTTCCGCAGTTCACCGGTAAATACATTGATGACTGTTCCGTTTTTCAAGAGTGTTTTCATATTTGCCCCCTTGCGTTACATCTGTGCCAATACCTCGTTCTTCTTTTGCTCATAATCTTCCTGCGAGATCAATCCGTTTGTGCGCATGCGTTCCAGTGTCTGCATTTTCTTCAGCGGATCATGGCTTGCTGCTTCCAATCCCGCCTGCATTGCCAGATTGCTCGCCTGCCGCAGATCTTCCTCTGTGTAATACTGCTGCTGCTGCGCGGCTTGAATCTGTGCACGGTATTGCTCGGTCTGCGCCATGACCGCATTCGCAAATTCCATCGGTTTTTCTACTTTATTGACCGTATAATTGCCGTTTGCCGCACGGATCACCAGCCGGTTGCGCTTCACCTTGACCGATCGGATCTGATCCAGCGGGATCCGGAATGATGTGACATTTCCCGATGCCGCGGATACAATATCTGCGGCAACACAATTGTCATATAAGGTCAGGTTGCTTTTGCGCATGGCGCGTTCCTGTATCACCGAACCCAGCACCATGCATAAACTCGGCAAACCAAAGAAAAACTGGATCATGATCGGTGACATGTAATCAAATTCATATGAATCAAATTCTGACAGCATGATTACGCCGCTGATCAGCGAAAAAAACATCAGCATCATTGCTGTCAGCAGCTTCATTCTATGATGCAGAAACGCCTTCTTGATGATCTGTCCCATCTTCATTCTCCTTCACATCTTCCCAATAGGATGCTGCGACATTCCAACAGGGCGCATGCTTTTCATGCGTAACAATATAATCCAAAAAGAGCTGCTCCGTTTCCGGTGAACGGTGCGCCAGCAGCACTTCAAATGCACTTCGCTGCAAATCAGCCGGCATCCGTTCCAGCTTCACGATCCGTCTGGCCAGTGCTGCACCTTTCTCCGGATCCGTGTGCGCATAATACAGCATCACAAGCTGATGCCGTTCCGGTTCTTCCCGCATCCGATCCGGCGTGAACATGGAAGGATCCTTGTAAGCGGTCAGAAATGCAACCAGTTCCCGCACATTCGGATATTTGGATAATTGCAGCATTTCCTCGGAAATCAGTTGATTTTCAACCGGTTTTTGTTCCGGTATGCACGAAACCCCGGCTTCTGCCTTCCATACAAAATCCGGAATCTTTTCTTCCGGTATCTGAAATGCACCGAAACAATAATAACGATGCAGATCCGGTGCATCCCTGCCGTCACACAGCGTATACTGAAACGGAATGATCGAAATACACGGCACCGCTGTGCCACACATCGCGGCAGCATGCGCTTTGTGATGCCCGTCCAGCAAGATGCTCATAAATCCGCCGATGTGCATGGTTACGGCACGCGGCGCATCCGGTTCTGCGATCTGTTTTGCATAATATGCCGCCCGTTCCGGTCTGAATCGTGCATTCAACTGCGACGGATACATATAAACCGGAAAACCTGTGATCCATTTTCCCGCACAGCGCTGTTCGTTGGCAGTTTCCGGATAAAAGGACTGTTCTGCCGGTACATTTGCAAAATAACCGCCATCTCCGTCCGTCGGATATTGCAGCATATCGGCGATCACATACCAGCCGCTTTGCAGCAATCCGAGCAATGGACGAATCCGATCAACTGCGTCCGCCAAACCGGTAAACGGTGCATTGATCCTCTCACGAACCGCTGCAAAGTCATATGGTGCGCGTCCGCAGCCGCGTGCAAGCATGCCCGCCATTGTCGGAGAATCGCTTGTTTCGGCATAACAAAGCGGCTTGCCGTGCAACAAAACCACATTTTTCTGCACACATTCATCGTCATATGAGCCATTGCGATATTCCGGTAAATATACCCGCTGTAAGATGGATAAGCCGTTTTCCACACGGATCAAAACCGCATCCCGGATATATGGACAATCCGGATAATACGATGCGGGCAATTGTTGCAGGATTGTGACAGTTGGTTCTGCGTGTTCCGACATCTTGCCGCCCCCCTTTGATCGTATTCTTCATTATAGCATAATACGCAGAAAAATGCAATGACTTGACACACAGTTTCACATGCGTATTGGCTCACAGTTTAACATGCGTATCCTGTTGTGCTCACAGTTTAACATGCACATCCGGCGAACTTTAGGAAATGCCCGCGGGGGCTCCAATGCCAACAACTTAAGATTCTCCGTTAATTTGTGAATTGCTGCGCAATTCACTTAGGGGCACCCTCTATCGCAGGGTGCCCCTCTCCGGAAAACGATCCACTGGATCGTTTTCTCGGATTCACCCCTGCGGAGCTCCTTGCATGCGGGGTATTTCG
>DMBA01000236.1 GCA_003446315.1 Ruminococcus sp.
GTTACCCGCTTCACCGATATCATCGCTGAGGAGCTGAATGTCAAGAACGTGGAAGTCGCTGACGATGTTTCCGCGATCGCAGAGGTGCAGTATGCTCCGAACTTCAATGCGATCCGTGACCGCTACCGTGACCGCGTTCCGGTTCTCATCAAAGCAATCAAGTCCGGCGCGTTCCGTCTGACAGAGGATGCTGCTGTGCTGACCATCGACGGCAAGGAAGAATCCTTCGATCCGGAGATCATTCTTGTGACCTATCAGGCAAAGGACGGCGGTCATATCATGAGTGGTCACGGCATTGTCGTTTCCCTCGACCTGACGATCACCGATGAGCTCCGCGCTGAGGGTATTGCGCGTGACCTCGTTCGTATGATCCAGGATGCAAGAAAGCAGGGCGGCTGCGAGATTTCCGACCGCATCGTGCTTCAGCTTGAGGGTACATATCCGGAAAGCTATGCAGACTACATCTGCGGCGAAACACTCGCTGCGCTCGGCTCCGTTTCTGCTCCGATCGCTGAATTTGAGATCGAAGGCACAGACGGCACAATCAAGGGCGCAATTGCAAAGGCATGATCCTGTAATCCAAGATTCCTTATATCAAACAAAACGCACGGAAGATCGTTCTCTTCCGTGCGTTTGATTTATTTCACAAATGCGTGATATTTCAGGATCTCACAGGTTTCTGTGTTCAGGATCACTTCATATTCGTAATCAGCCGTTTCAAAATCCAGCTCGTATACATATGCGCCGGAACTGCGGTCGATCTTGGCTTTCGTAAACGTCACATCTGCTGTATTGCGCAGCCCCGCTTTCTCCAGCGCAGTATCCCTTGCAGCAAGCAATCCCGCTGCGTGCGTGGTGTCCGCAGATACCGGATGGACATCTACGGTGTTCGACATGCCCGTTTGTGCATCCAGCTCTATCAGATATTGCGTGCCGTCATCCAGCGTGAATGCGATCAAATAAACATTTTCATCCAGCTTCACTTTCGTGACAATGACTTCATCGGTTTTCAGATCGCCGGCGCGTTTGAGCGCTTGCCGGATCGCCGCTTCTTCCGGCAGAATATTCCCCGGCGGTGCGGCTGCCGGCGGGTCATCCACTGTGTATTTTATCAGTGCGCCCGTTTCTGCTTCCAACTGTACAGAATAGATCCTGCCGTCTTCTCCCAGCAGCTCGTATTTGTAGCAGCCGGAATTGCCTTCCATATCCCGCTTCTCTTTCAGGATCAGCGCCTGACGGAGATTTGCACAATCCAGCGCAGCCTGCCGCATTTCTGAAACGGGTTTCCAGTTTTCAATACTGAACTGCATTTCAGCCGGGAACGTATCCGATGCAAGCAGCTTGCCGCTGACGGCTTCTATTTGTAATTCGGATTGCTGCCCGCCGTCTTGCAGCGTGACCGTATAAATCGGCGGTTCTGCGTCCGTTTTGAGCTTCGTACTGAGGAAGACCGGTGCGGCTGCCTGTACGGAATCTGCCGCGATCTGCTGTACGGCATCCAGTGTCAGATAGTCCGACGGCAGTGCATCAAGCTGCTGCTGCGGCGGATCGGCGGATTCTGTGTTCTGCGGAAGTGCTGCCGATTGCGGTTTCCGGTTCAGCATGAGAAATAAAACCGCTGCAAACAGACAGATCAGGCAGCAGAATCCTGCAATGATCGTCCATAACGGAACGGAAACGGAACGCCCCGTTTTTTTGTTCGGCTTCTGCGTTTGCACGATCTCCCGCACATTGGTCTGCGCTTGCTCCGTTGTGCGTGCCGCGGCTGCTTCTGCGATGCTCTGCGTAAATGCTTCGGTATCAGAGGCAGTCCATTGAAGCTGTGAAACCGCTGCCGTCAGGATGTCCTTCTGCGGCGCTGTGCCGCCCTGACTGAATGTGAGCTGACGCAGCGCTTTTTCCGTCTTGTGCTGCTGCTCCTCAACGGTGTGTCCGCAGGCGGCTGCCGCTTTTGCATCGGATATGCCGCATAACCAGAGCGTGAGATCTCTTCGGCTGCCGCTTGGGAGCTTCATGACCGGCAGCAGCACATCCGGGATCATATCCGGATCCGGCGGCTCGGGTGTGCGGGTTTGGCAGATGCGGATCAGATGCGCAAGCGCAGCTTCCGGAATCGCATCCGGTGCAGACCGCATGGCTGCTGCGATGGCTTCTGTGACCGCTTCTCTGCCGCTGATCTTTGTCCCAAGACACATCACAGCGATCGGAAACAGCGATTCTGCGCATTGCAAAAGCGCCTGCGCATCCGGTTGAATGGCATCAGACAAGGCTGCACCTTCTTTCCTTTTCAGCGGACAATCTGCCGATGGAACGACTTGTCCTTCTTCCTTTTTATTATATAAAAAAGCATGAGAAATGTCAAGTGCAATCGTATGTCTGCCGGAAAATACAAAATCCCCGAAGCATGTCATAAAAACTGCTTCGGGGTCTTGCATATCAGGTGCTGCAATTATGCAGATGCTCCCGGATCCGTCAGATCAGGGCAGTCTGCAAGCAGATTTTCCGATGCGCAGATGCAAACTGCACCCTGCGCTGCAAACGTATCCCAGATCGTGCCGAATGACAGCAGATCTTCCCGCGTGAGTGCGAGGATCTGGCGGCGGTCTGCGATCAGGTCTTCCTTTGTGCGGCCGATCGTCCAGTAGCAGTCTGCTGCCATGCCTTCCTCACGCGGAGAACGCAGCGGATCACCGTCCGAAAGCGTCGAGATGATGAATTTGTCCAGCGGCTCTCCGCTTTCACAGAAGCTGCGGATGAATGCCGATATGCCGCGGTTGACTTCCAGCGAATGTGCCGGCGACGGATCACGATAGGAATATGTGAACACGCTGCCGTCCCACTGGACGGAAAGTCCGGTGCCGTATGCGCCGCCCTGTACACGAACTGTGTTCCAGAGATAGCTCAGGGAAATGATCTTTGCCGCTGCGCGCAGTCCGGCATGATACGAAAGCCCTAAGCTGCCAAGACGGCAGCCCTGTACTGCATATCCAATCTGCGCCGGGATCGGATAACCTGTGCGGAATGGCAGATCTGTTTTGTATGCAGCCGCTTTCGGGACGGCGGTGCCCTGCGGGAAGCGTTCGATCAGCGGTGCAAGATCGGCATCCTCTGCCGCTGTCACACTGGCATAAACCATTCTGCTGATGCAGAACGAATCCTTTTGCATTTTTTGCAGCAATCCGGAAAATGCCGCAAACTGTCCGTCATAATCCTTCATCAGTGCGTGGATCTGCCGGATCGCCGGGAAGCCGTTCAGGGCACTCCGCACTGCATTCTGCGCAGAATATCCTGCCATGACACAGCTCAGGCCAAGCGAATGTCCTGCCATGACACCGAGCTGTCTGGCGCGTTCGTCTGCCTGCTGCATGAATTCGCGGATCTTTTCCTTTTGCGTCAGATCGGTCGTCCGGAGCACTTCGGTTACAAGATCAAATGCCTCGCTGAGCTTCTCGCGCAGGACACTGCATCTGACCGAAAAGACCGGTGTGCATGTCTCGTTCTGATCCTTTTTGCTCAGCGCTTCGATCGAGAAATTCATTCTGCCGACTGTGTTTTTCAGTTTCTGCTGCAATTCCAGTGCGGAATAATTTGCTGTGGAAAGCTGCCCCATCAGGGTGGCTGCATGCATGAGCTGCGGCAGTTCTTCCAGTGTGAAATCCGTCAGTGCGAAATTGAGCGTGAAATGCACGATCCCGCTGCATGCTGCCGGATGATAAAGCACCGGTATGCCGCAGATCTCCTTTTCAACGGTCTCTGTCCATGCCGGCACTTCATTGACCGCGGAAAGCGGCAGTGTCGGCAGCGTTGCAAGCTGCTCCTGTGTATCCGGTGTCTGCTGCCAGTTCAGCAGTTTTTCATTCAGCGTGCGGTTTGCTGCAAGGTCTGCTTCTGTCCACGATGCTTTGATCGCTGCAAGACGGTCGGCTTCTTCCTGCCGCAGCTCTTCACCGCGGGTATAAGACGGCAGTGTGTGCAGCACGGCAAGACCTGTTTCATCCAGATACAACTCGCGCAGCAGCGCATCAAATGCGCCGTCTTCGATCATCCGGCGGATCTCTGCAAAGGCTTCCAGATATTCCAGATACAGCATCGGATCACCGCCGTGCAGCCAACTGTTCATGCAATTGATGCAGCGCTCCAGTCCCTGCGGTTCTTCCGGTTCCAGCAGACGGAATTCGAGAATGTTGGCAGATGCACGCAGCGCTTCCTTGTCTACGCCTTTTTCCAGCATCTCACTTGCCGCTTTTCGGATCAGCGGCAGGATCTCATCTGCTTTGCCGTCTGCAACATTCCGGAAATGCAGCATCAGATAAGGCTGTGCGACTGAATCATCTGCCGAAATGCTCATTTCCTGTGCAAGTCCTGCCGAAAGGATCGCACGTTTCAGCGGCGCTTCGTTTGAACCGGCAACTGCATCATTCAGGACACGCACGGCAAGCAGCTTGGTGCGGTCTTTCCATGTGCCGATAATCTTTCCTACCGTCAGGATGCCTTTGTTTTCTGCGGATTCATCCTTTGCAAGCTCATAATACTGCGTCTGTGTATCAGAAACAGGCTTCTGCATTTGCAGCACCGGAAGCGCTTCCGATCGCTCATACCGGCAGAGGTATTCGTCGATCAGCCGCAGCGTGTCATCCAGCGGAATGCTGCCGTCCAGATAAATGCGGGCATTCGACGGGTGATAAAAACGATGATACGTTTCACAGAATTTTTCATAGCGCAGGGACGGGATCACTGCCGGATCACCGCCGGAATTGAAGCCGTATGCAGTATCCCGGTAAAGCATTTCCAGCAGCTTGTATTCAGCCAGTTCGTCTGCGCTGCCGAGTGCACCTTTCATCTCATTGAAGACAACACCCTTATAGCTCAGTGTGCCGTCTTCTGCTTCTTCAATATGCCAGCCTTCCTGATAGAAAATATTCGGATTCTTCAGAATGGCGGGTGCGAATACTGCATCCAGATATACTTCTGTGAGATTCAGAAAATCGCGGGTATTGCGGCTGGATACAGGATACATGGTCTTATCCGGAAAGGTCATTGCATTGAGGAACGTGTTCATAGAGCTTTTCAGCAGCTCGACAAACGGTTCTCTGACCGGATATTTTGCAGAACCGCAGAGTACAGAATGCTCCAGAATATGGAACACGCCTGTGCTGTCTTCCGGAAGGGTCTTGAAAGCGATCGAGAACAGCTTGTTTTCGATCTGATTCTCCATCCAGACAAGCTCTGTGCCCGTTTTGTCATAAACCATTTCGATCAGGTTGCCGTCCAGTTCATCAGAATGACGAACTCGGGTGACGGTAAAGCCGTGCAGGGTATCGCCCTGCTGCAATGCGGGTTGTTGTTTCTGTTGCATATATTATGCTCCTTTCATATCAGCAATACATGTGCGACTCTCTTATTTTACCATATTATGCGTAAAAATGCAATAGCGATGCGCATTGGGGGAGCAATGCCAACAACTTAAGATTCTCCGTTAATTTGTGAATTGCTGCGCAATTCACTTAGGGGCACCCTCTATCGCAGGGTGCCCCTCTCCGGAAAACGATCCACTGGATCGTTTTCTCGGATTCACCCCTGCGGAGCTCCTTGCATGCGGGGTATTTCGCTCACTGCGGTGAGCGACCAGAGGCTCTGCCTCTGGACTCCG
>DMBA01000127.1:0-184 GCA_003446315.1 Ruminococcus sp.
TCATTGATTACAGCCATCCGAGCTGCCTGGAAGGTCTGCTTTCCTATGCGCAGGCAACCGGTACACCGGTCGTGCTGGCGACTACGGGTTATTCCGAAGAACAGCTTGCTGCGATTCAGCAGGCTTCTGCGAACACAGCACTGTTTTCTTCTTTCAATATGTCGATCGGGATTCAATTGCTGAT
>DMBA01000127.1:337-4447 GCA_003446315.1 Ruminococcus sp.
GGTACTGCACTGATGCTTGCGAATGCGCTTTGTGAAGAAGCGGAGCCGAAAAAACATCTTGTTTTCGATCGTCACAGCGTGCGGAAAAAGCGCGAAGTGACAGAGATCGGTGTTCACTCTGTGCGCGGCGGTACGATCGTCGGAGAGCACGAAGTGCTGTTTGCCGGTCCGGATGAATGCATTTCTCTGACGCATACGGCATCTTCCCGCCGTGTGTTTGCAGAAGGCTCCATCAATGCGGCTGTTTTTCTGATCGGAAAGCCGCCGATGCTCTATGATATGACACATTTGCTTGATGAAGCATAAACAAAAACCGTCCTTGCATGCGCGTGCAGGGACGGTTTTTTCTTTGTCAGTGGTTATTTCCGGGCGGCGGGGGCGGGGTTTGTGACCGTTCCATCCGTTCTGTTTTTTTATAAAGGAACATGTCATTTCGCTGCGTGACATGCAGGCTGCCTTTTTGAATGTATTCGGTTGCTTCGTTGTGGTTATGTACCGAATGCAGTTGTGAGAGCAGTGAGGCGAGTGTGATCCCGCCAACGATCAATCCGATGATGATACAAATTACCATGTTATATTCTCCTTAAATCATGCCAAGCAGTTTGCCGATCACAAAGCACAATACAATTGTGCCGATCGTTACAGCGAGAAAAATCCCAAATGCTTTTCCTTTATCAGAGGGCAAGTCTCCGACAAATTTTCCGGATTGACCATTCATTGCAAAGGTGTATTTTTGCCCGTTCCAGGATGTGTTCAGCAGCCAGACCGGATAAAGCGCATATTTGGCTTTTCCATTTTTCAAATTGAGCTGCTCATGTTCAATATGAACCATCGAATAGCCCTGAACGGTTTTGGAGAATTCTTCTCTCGTACTCTGGCGGATGCGTTCATTTGCTCTGCCGATGCTCGCTTCTGCATCCACATCATATTTATCGGCTAGGTATCCGGACAAAAAAGCCGTCTGGAAGGGGACTGCCTGTTTGAAATCAAACGGTTCCAGCGATTCCATCATCGTATTATCCATTTTTTCGGAGCCGTCTACAGGCACATTTTCAAAATTGATCGTACCGGCACGGGTCACAGAAAAATAGCTGCGCTCTGTATAATTATAGCGCTGATCGCTCCACATTTTATGTTTTTCCGCTTTGAACCGGAAGTGTGCATCGACATCTGCATCAAACAGCCAGACCGGAACATATACGCCTTTGATCTCGTCGATATGATTCTGGCTTTTGAAGATCTTTGGCAGCAGCGGTTTTCCTTCCATATGCTGCAAGAGCGCTTTTTTTGCTGCTTCCTTGTCCAGCTTGAACGGAATAATCAGATCCGGTTTCAGATCGCCGCTGAGCTGTCCTGTCATGATGACCGGATTTTCACAATAAGGGCATTTGGAAGCCGCAGTCGTTTGGTCTGCAACCACTTCTCCGCCGCAGGATTGGCATTTGTAAATGCGAAGATTTTCATTTTCGCCCTGTTCCCATGCGCTTCCCGCTTCAGATTCCCATGTCATATCTGATGATTCTGTTTGTTCGTTCAATGCCTCATCATATGCCTGCAAAGCAGCGACATCGAACAAAGACTCACAAAACGGGCATTTCATCTGCTGTTCTGCACTGTTAAACTCGATTTTGCCGCCGCAGGAAGGGCATTTGTATTCCATTAGACCTGCCAATTTACACACTCCTTTTCCGCTTTTTATGCTCTTGTTTTATGCCGTATCCGTCAGATCCTGAATATGTACTTTGAATCTGCTGATGCCCATTGTGGATTCTACGCCGTCCGGCAAAGAAGTATCAATCTCGGCGTATTTGTTTGTTTCGTGCAATACCGAACAGCGAATTACGCCGTCGCCGGGGATCATTGGGGATAATTCCGTGCTGACATTCGGCAGCTTTTCCCGAAAATAATGCGTTTGACCTTCGTAATCCGTCATAACACATTCGACAGAGATCGGATCTGTCGGTTCAATGACTGTCCGGATGCGTACTTTCAGTCCATACATATTGTGCTCCTTAATCCCGATATTCACCGTTTGCGATGCGTTCGGCAAGGTCATTCAAATAGACCCAGCGATCCATTTTGTCCGATAATTCCTGCTCAAGCGCTGTTTTTTGTTCGGTCAGCTCCTGCAAACGGACATAATCAGCACTGTTTTGCAGAATGGCAGATTCTGTTTCTGCGATTTTTTGCTCCAATGCTGCAATGTCGTCATCAATTGTTTCATATTCACGCTGTTCTTTATATGAAAATTTCAGCTTTGTTTTACCGACAAATACCCGTTCACTTTTTTCAGACTTTTTCTCTGCGACTTGTTCCGCTGCTTCAGAACGGATCTTTTCTGCATAATCGGAATAGTTTCCGGTAAAACGTTTGCAGAAACCGTTTTCAAAAGCAAAGATCTCAGTTGCGGTTTTATCCAGAAAATAGCGGTCGTGCGAGACAGCAAGCACTGCACCGCTGAATTGCTGCAAGTAATCTTCCAATACGGTCAATGTCGCAATATCCAGATCATTTGTCGGTTCATCCAGCAGAAGAATGTTCGGCTCACTCATCAGAATTCGCAGCAAATACAATCTTTTTCGCTCGCCGCCGGAGAGTTTCTCGATCCTGCTCCACTGTAATTCCGAAGGAAACAAAAAGCGCTCCAGCATTTGTGCTGCGGAAACGGTTCCGTCGGGTGTGTGGACAATGTCACCGACTTCCCGGATGTAATCAATTACACGCTGTGTGGGATCCATTGTTTCACATTCCTGCCGGAAATATGCCGTTTTGACGGTTTCGCCGATCACGATCTCACCGCTGTCAGGGAGCAGATCGCCGTTTATCATGCGCAGAAATGTACTTTTTCCCATACCGTTTTTGCCAACGATTCCGATGCGTGCATTTCGCGGGATGATATAGGAAAAATCGGTCAGAAGCGGTTTGTCTCCGATGGTTTTGGAAATGTGATTGATCTCAATGGTCTTTTTGCCCAGTCTGGAAGAAACAGACTGAAGCTGCAATTGTTCACTTTCCTGCGGAATATCGCGGTTTTTCAGTGCCTCAAACCGTTCAATGCGGTCCTTGGATTTGGTGCCCCGTGCACGCGGACCGCGCATGATCCATTCCCGCTCCCGCCGATACAGAGCCCTTGCTTTTCGCTCAGATGCCTCAGCATCCGCTTCACGCTGGGCTTTGTAGGATAGATAATCGCTGTAATTTCCTTCGCATGTATAGAGTTTTCCGCGCTCGACTTCAACAATGGTTTTGCAGATCCGGTTCAGAAAATAGCGGTCGTGCGTTACCATGACGATTGCGCCGCGGTATTTCAGCAGCAGATCTTCCAGGATCTGCGCAGTATCATTGTCGATGTGGTTTGTCGGCTCATCGAGCAGCAAAACGTCACTTGGCTGAATGAACGCTGCTGCGATGCCGGCGCGTCTGCGTTCACCGCCGGAAAGCGCAGAGATGTCTTTGTCATAATCCGGCAGACCGAGTTTTTGCAGGATAGATTTGGCTTCAAATTCTTTTGATTGCTGTAAGTCATCCGGCAAATGTGCCATGACCTGCTGCAAAACGGTTCCTTTATCGTCAAATTCCGGTATTTGCGGAAGATAAGAGACTTTGATGCCGCTTGTTCTGACAACTGTGCCGCTGTCGGGAGATTCTGCACCGGCTAAAATACGCAGAAGCGTTGATTTACCGGTTCCGTTAATGCCGACAATGCCTACTTTATCGCCTTCATTCAGAAAGAATGAGACATCATCCAGAACCTTTCGTTCTGTATAAGTTTTGGAAAGATTCTGTGCAGATAATAAAATCAATGGAGATCACCTTTCGATATAACTGTATAAAAATATTATAGCATAAAACGTTGGAAAAAGCAACAATTCGCACTGAATTTATACAAACGCATCCGGCGAACTTTCAGTGGGATGCTTAAGGGCGGCAATGCCAACAACTTAAGATTCTCCGTTAATTTGTGAATTGCTGCGCAATTCACTTAGGGGCACCCTCTATCGCAGGGTGCCCCTCTCCGGAAAACGATCCACTGGATCGTTTTCTCGGATTCACCCCTGCGGAGCTCCTTGCATGCGGGGTATTTCGCTCACTGCGGTGAGCGACCAGAGG
>DMBA01000178.1 GCA_003446315.1 Ruminococcus sp.
GCTTTTGCTTATGTTGTTGGCATTGTGAAGGATCCGCCCTCAACAGTGCGAACAACATGAAGGAATGCACGGCGAAATCGCCTTATAGAAAGCGGTGATTTTTGACGGCAGAAATGATCGCATCGGCTTTTGCATCGAGAAAAGCGTGGTCGATCGCCCGGATATAATATGATTCAAGCGCATCATGGATCCGGAGCGCCTGCATCAGCAGCTTTACGGTTTGTGCAGTAATCGTTCCGGCAGTTTTGCGGCAGAACCGGAGCAGATTCCGGTGATCGCGCAGGATCGCTGGATCATAGAACCGCTGCATCCGGATGACCGAAACGGGTTTCTGGGGTTCCGGGTTTCCGCAGCCGGAATCGTCTGCTGCATCGGTAATGACAGCGAGATGCAGGGAGGGGAGCAGGAGCAGCACCGGCGGACGGTTTGTGCGGGTTTGCGAACGGGTGATCTCGCAGGGGACACCGGCATTTGCAGCAGCATCTGCGAGTGTCTGCAACAGATATTCCGAGGCAGCGAAAGCGGGATCCTGCAAGAGAATGCGGTCAAATCCGTCCGGTATCAGCATACATCTGCCCAGCGGGGTGATTGCAGCGGCTTGCCGATCATGCATGACCGCAGGTGCACAGGCATCAGCCGGCAGCAGACGTTTTGCGAAGCGACGGGCGAAGTGCAGGAGTTTTGGGTGGTCGAGCGCAGAAAGCCCGATCTCAGCGGCAGCATCTTCCATTGCCCCGATGCCGGCGAAACCTTTTTTTGCGCATGCATGCGCGGCTTGATTCTCCTGATAGAGCGAAAGGATCTCCTGTTTATGGGGCAGCAGCAGATCGGCATGCAATCCCTCAGCGAGATCCGTCATGCAGCCGGTGATGCCGGGCAGGGGCGTAGAAGCCTCATGGGGCGCAGTTGCATCCGCCGCAAAGATGCCGCGGTCTTCCAGCACAACGGCATCCAGCGAATGCGGATCGGAAGCGCAGTGATAAACCGAAACGGATTCCGCAGAAAAAGCGGCAGCGAGTTTTTTGAGCAGGGTCGATTTTCCGGTACCCGGGCCGCCTTTGAGATAGAATCCGAAGGCGTTCTGATGGTCATGCCAGAAGGCAGTTTCGAAGCCGGCAGGCGAAGCGCCGCCCAGAAAATAATCACGCATAAGATCAGCTCCTTGAAAAAAATGGGCTGATGTATCTTATGCAGACACAGGAAAATTGCCACAAACCGGAAATGAATCCCGCAGAATGCTGTGCAAAGCGCCGTCTTAGGCGGAAAGCGTTTGACAAATATACAGAAATCGTGTATAATAGTATGTCGAAAGATGGCGAAGGAGGTGCAAAACGTGAACTTACAGACGGGGATTCTGTGCGCAGCGAGTGCAGTATGCTGCCTGACCGGTGTCATGCTCTGCGGATGCAGTGAAGCGATTGAACCGCAGGAGAGCAACACGGCAGATATTGTCATTCCGGTAACAGATCCGCCAAAAATCGTAACAACAGCCGAAACAACAACCACAACACCGGCTCCGATCGACTGGAGCAGCAATACAGAACAGAAAAATGAAGGTGTGGTCATTCAAAATGTCCCGCATTTCACACAATTCACATCTTATAAAACCGCCTGTGAAACGCTTGCGACCTGTGCACTTCTGCAATATTACGGTATCAATATGGATCCTGATCTGTTTCTGGACGGTTTTCTGCCGATCGCAGATTATCCGGAAACCGATGATGACGGAGAACTGCATGCAGAGAGTCCGTGGGAATATTTCATTGGAGATCCGATGCGCAAGGATGCATTCGGCTGTTATAACGGCGCGATCGTCCGGGCACTCAACAAGATCAAAAGCGGCTTGGGCGTAGCGCTGCGGAATAAAACGCTGGATACGCTCTGCAAGGATTATATTGACAAAGGGGAACCGGTTGTCATCTGGGCAACAATGCATATGGCACCCGCAAAAAAGACCTTTACATGGATCATGCCGGACGGGGATGATTACACGTTTATCAGTCCGGAGCATGCACTTGTTCTGATCGGATATGACGAAAAGAACTATTATTTCAGCGATTCCCTGCAATCGGATGCTGTTTGTTCCTATAAAAAGGAAGCCGTGGAAACGGCGTATGATGCGCTTTATAAGCAGGCGCTTGTGATTGACCAGACAGTTTTGCCGAATCTGCCGGATTTCTGGAAAATGCCGGCGGAGACTGCGGAGGAAGCGGATGAGGGAAAGGAAGAAGCAACATGACACTGCCGAATGATCCGTTTATTCTGTTCAGTTATATCAATACACAGCTTCGTGACTGCGGGCAGAGCCTGACAGAATTCTGCAAGGATCATATGCTGGATGCAGAGGCAATCACAGAGAAGCTGAAAAAAGCCGGTTTCCGATATGATGCCTCACAGCGGCGATTCCGCTGAAGAACCGTAAACAGCGCAGATGCGTTGAATAATGACATCATCTGCCGGACAAAACTGCATTTGCAGCATTTGCGCAGGGGAGACTGCACGCATGGCGATGTGTTCCAGAAGACGGGGCGCATCGCCTGTTATTTTTGCGTGAAAAACGGTGAGATGGATGGTGACATCAGGGTACACATGCATCACATCCATGAAGGGTGCACCGACGGTGATCTCTGTTCCGATTTCTTCTTTGCATTCCCGGATGAGGGCTGCCTGCGGGGATTCGTTCGGCTCAATTTTGCCGCCGACGAACTCCCAGAGCAGTCCTCTTGCTTTATGCTGCGGGCGCTGAAAAACGAGGAATTTGTCATCTGTCATGATGAGTGCAGCAACGACTTCGGTGATATTCTGCTTCATGATAAACAGCCTTTCTTTTGTTGGATATGCAGCAGCAGGGCGCATTCAAACGCGGTGTTCCCGCCGGAAAACCGTCGGTGTTACGCCGTTATTCTTTTTGAATTGCCGCATAAAATGTTCTTCATTATCATAGCCGCAAAGCTGCGCAATATGGGAAATGGTATAGCTGGTAGAGGTCAGCAATTCGCGGGCGCGGTTCATTTTGCATGTTATGACATCGGCGATACAGGTCATGCCGAATGTTTCACGATAGATGAGCTGGAAATAGCTGCGGCTCATGCAAACCTCAGAGCAGAGCATATCGACTGTCCATTTTTCCTGCGGATTTGCGTAGATTTTCTCACGCAGCCGCACCAATTCGGCATAATGCGGATCAGAGCTTGCAGCGGTCGTGCTGCCGACCGGCCCGCCTGTTTCGGAGATCCGGATGAGCAGTGCTTTGAGCAGACAATCCAGCATATCGCTGCGTTTTGCGCCGGCAGAATAGAAAGAAGCGCAGAGCTGACGGAGCAAAACCGCCAGAAAAGCGGCATCTCCGAAGCGAAGCAGGGTATTTTCCGGGATGCGGAGCGCTTCAATATAATTGCGGTCGGCGGCAGGCTGAAACAGCACCCAGTCATAGAACAGATCGCCTGCGGATGCATGAAGCTGCAAGGGTGTGTGCGGGGAGATGATGGCAGCATCCCCGCTTTCCGCATGGACAATCTTGCTCCCGATTTGTAGTTTTGCAGCACCGGAAAGCAAGAGCAGCAGGCTTCCGTCCAGCCCGTCCGGACAGCGGAAGGCATCGTCCTGCAGCAGCAAAGATTGGTACCCGATTTCACAAATTTGCATGAAAAATCCCCCTTTCTGCCCTGTTTTGCAGATTTCCGGCAAAATCTGACGAAAAAGGCATCATTCTGCGGAAAAGGTTATTTTGGACATAAAAACGACAAAAAACAGCCGTTTTTCCCCTGTCGGAGCACCGGAAAATCCCCCTTTTTGAACGGGGCATCGGATCTGTTCCGGCAGGTTTTGATATGTATGATCGTGCCTGCATCTGCATGCAGCGGACGCATTCAGCTTGTATAAATGTCGATCAGATATGCAAGAATTTCCCCGAAATCATCGAAAAATATGCATTCGGATTCTATTTCGTCCAAATCCTCATATTCATAGAAAAGGAACCGGTTTTTTGCCGTTTCATAGCAAATATGGGCAGAATCTTTGTATCCGATCGGGAGAAAAGCGTCCGGAATGCCGGTTTCAGAGAAATCATATCCGATCAGGTATTTTGCCGAACCGACCCCATATAATGCAGCATTGCCGCCGAATAAGGATGCGCCGTTTGAAATGCGCAGAAATGCCTGATATGAGGGCGGGATCTGAATGTGATGGGATTGTGAAAAGGCTGCAATTTCGGAGTCTGAGGCAGGGGATTCGAACACGGAACGGCAAAAATCGCCCTTGATCTGCCGGATTGCGTCGATATATTCTTGCATGGCGATTCCTACTTTCTTTACATGATTCTTGTTGTAATTATAGCATAAAAAGCGGAAAAATACAACGATTTCACCCGAATTTATACAAGCGCACTCGGCAAACTTTAGGAAATGCCCGCGGGGGCTCCCCGCTTCACCCGAATTTATACAAGCGCACCCGGTGACCTTTCGGAAATGCCCGCAGGGGCTCCCCACTTCACCTACAAAAAAGCCCCGAATCAGCTTCGGGGCTTTTGGAATATTATGGGTATCCGATAAAGCAGGCGTTTCTGTCCCTGCATATCAAAAATCAAGCTGATGCTTGGAAATCAGTCCTCAGCAGGCATATCCCAGTTGTGCCATACATTCTGCACATCATCGTCATCTTCCAGATGCTCCAGCAGCAAGCCCATCTTGCGGATGGATTCTTCCTCTGTCAGTGTGACATATGTGCTCGGCACTTCTTCTGCTTCCGCAGATGCGACCAGATAACCTTTTGCAGTCAATCCTTCACGCAGTTCGCTTACTGCTGTCGGGTCGCAGACGATCTCGATGCTCTCCTCAGAATATGTCATATCATCGCCGCCCAGCTCCATGACATCTTCCATGACCGTGTCTTCATCCAGCTCGCCTTCATGCTCGATCACAACAATTCCTTTTTCCGTAAACAGATACGAAACACAGCCGGTCGTGCCGAGATTGCCGCCGAATTTGTCAAAATAATGGCGGATGTTGCCTGCTGTACGGTTCTTGTTATCCGTCAGGCACTCCACAATGACTGCCACACCGTTCGGGCCGTAACCCTCATAGGTCAGGGATTCGTAATTGTTCTTATCGCCGTCGCCTGCTGCTTTTTTGATCAGGCGGTCAATATTGTCATTCGGGACATTGTTTGCTTTTGCCTTCGCAATCAGATCACGGAGCTTGGAATTGTTGTTCGGATCAGCGCCGCCTTCTTTGATGACAACCATCATCTCTCTGCCGATCTTTGTGAAAATCTTCGCTTTTACGGCATCGGTTGCTTCCTTTTTCCGCTTAATATTGTTCCACTTGGAATGTCCGGACATAAAAACGCCTCCTATTCTGAAAATTCCTGATTCTGTGGGATCTCCTGCCAGATCAGGGCAAAGATCTCCCGCAGTCTTTCGGTTTTTCCGCAAAGATACAGATAACCGAACAGGCATTCAAAGCCTGTTGCTGCCCGATAATCTGCCGGTGTTGCCGATCTCGGGACATTGATCCCGTTTGCATTTCTGCCGCGCCGCAGGATATCTGCTTCTTCTTCGGATAATTGTCCGCTGAGTTTTGCTGCTGCCTGTGCCTGATATGCTGCACGGACATGTGCGACTGCCAGTGCATGCAGTGCCCGCGCCGGTCGGTTTGCCTCACGCAGCAAGGTTTCCCGCACCATGACTTCATAGACGCTGTCGCCTAAAAATGCCAGCGTCAGCGGACTGTATTGCTTCGCTTCCGCCGGAGAGAGGGGAAGCTGTGTTTCAAGCGTATCAATCGACATAATCAAATTCGAAACCGTTGATCGAAACGGTCACGCCCTCCTTTGCGCCCATTGCTTCCAGCTTTGCAATGATACCGCTGCTGCGCAGGACACGCTCAAAGTATTGCAGCGATGACCAGTCATCCGGATTGATCGTCCGCATGATCGGCTCCAGAAATGCCGCTTCTACTTGATATACGCCGTCTTCATCTATCGTGACGGTGAACTTCTTTACTTCTTCCGGTGCTTTTTCCGGAACCGCTTCCGGTTCAAATCGCTTGACCGGCGGGAGCGTTTCCAGTGTGCGGGAGATCTCATCCAGCAAGGGTCTTGTTCCCTGTGCTGCGGCTGCTGATATCACAAAGAACGGCAGTCCTTTTTCGGTGATATAGGCTTTCAGCCGTTCGATCTGCTCCTCTGTGGCAAGATCCGATTTATTCGCTGCGACGATCTGCGGGCAGTTGCTGAGATCTTCCGAGAAATTCCGCAGTTCTTTATTGATCTTTTCAAAGTCTTCGATCGGATCCCGGTCTTCGCTGCCTGCGCAATCCAGCACATGCACGATCAGCCGGCAGCGCTCTACATGCCGCAAAAATGCATGTCCGAGTCCTGCGCCTTCTGCTGCGCCTTCGATCAGACCCGGTATATCTGCCATGACAAACGAACGCTCGTCATCCATTTTGACAACGCCGAGCACCGGCTCCAGTGTTGTGAAATGATAATTGGCGATTTTCGGCTTTGCTGCTGATACCACAGAGATCAATGTGGATTTTCCGACGTTCGGAAAGCCCACCAAACCGACATCTGCCAGCAGTTTCAGCTCTAAGATCACATCATATTTTTCGCCGTCATATCCCGGTTTTGCAAAACGCGGTACCTGACGGGTGGACGATGCAAAATGCTGGTTGCCTTTGCCGCCTTTGCCGCCCTTTGCCAGAATGACCGGTTCATCTCCTGAGAGATCTGCCATCACTCTGCCGGTTTCTGCTTCCCGCACGACTGTACCGCGGGGTACTTTAATGACGAGATCGGGGGCACTTTTTCCCGTGCAGCGCTTTGCTGCGCCGTTCTGACCGTTTTCGGCGACATATTTCCGTTTATAACGGAAGGAAATCAGGGATGAGAAATGGTCATCGGCGACAAATACAATATCGCCGCCCTTGCCGCCGTCGCCGCCGTCGGGGCCGCCTGCTGCTACATATTTTTCACGGTGAAAGCTCACCGCGCCGTCGCCGCCGTTGCCGGCTTCGATCCGGATTCTCGCCTGATCTACGAACATTGACATAGTACTCACCTCATAAGAAATCCCCCTGCCGAAACAGCAAGGGGACTATGCGGTACATCGCAGACGGGGCATCTGCATCCTGTGAGATACAGATCCCCCGAACGATTTTCTTACTGCTCGACTGCGTAAACGCTGACGCGCTTGCGGTCACGGCCGTAACGCTCGAAGCGAACCTGACCGTCGATCGTTGCAAACAGTGTGTCATCAGAGCCGATGCCGACATTGTTGCCCGGATGAATATGTGTGCCGCGCTGACGAACGAGAATGTTGCCCGCCAGAACGTACTGACCGTCGCCGCGCTTTACGCCAAGACGCTTTGCCTCGGAATCACGGCCGTTCTTTGTGGAACCAACGCCCTTCTTGTGAGCGAAGAACTGCATGCTGATACGGATCATTTCAATACACCTCCGTTTTCATTGATGTTGCTGCACGGTGCCTGATTCAGAGATTGTGACACGGAATTTTCCGTCATAATCCTCTGCAAGCGCCTGAAAATGCAGCAAAAGTCCTTTTAGGATGTTTGCATGCACGGGATCCGGCTGTGCGAGCCGGATGACAATTTTGTTTTGCGCATTTGCTGCCGGTCTGACTGTGACACAATCTTCCGGTGCGCCGAAGCAATCCGAAAGCAATGCCGATGTCAACTGCACGGCAGAGGACACTGCTGCACAGAGCACCGAATATCCGGTATCATCTGTTACGGTATCATGTCCGGTGACGGTGCATTCCGTAAAAAGACCGTCTTTGCGCACAAAATGTGCTTTCAGCAACATAGCCCGTGCTTATTTGCTGATGGATTCGATGCGGATCTGGGTATAGGGCTGTCTGTGACCCTTTGCACGCTTCTGACCGCACTTCGGCTTGTAGGTGAAGACACGAATCTTCTTGCCCTTGCCGTTTGCGAGCACCTTTGCTGTGACGGATGCGCCGTCAACGAAAGGAGCGCCGACTGTCAGAACCTTGCCATCGCCGATGGCTGCGATCTGATCGAAGGTGACGGTATCGCCGACCTCTGCTGTGAGCTTCTCAACGCGAATCACGTTGCCCTCCTCAACCTTGAGCTGCTTTCCGCCTGTCAAAATGACTGCATACATGGTATTTTGGCACCTGCCTTTTCCATAATCTCGCTGCGAACGGTGCGATATATGCGGAATTGCTCCATGGCATACTTCGGCTTCAACCGTCCAACATGCGGCTTTTCCATTATACAGGATTTTTCCCGATTTGTCAAGTCCTGACGAAAAGCCGCCGGTATAAATATCGGCGGCTTTTTTTGCACTTTTTGTGAATTTTTACTGCTTCGATTCAAATTCTTCTTTTGTCATCATGCATGCGACATATTTCAGAATGCGCGTGACATCGCTTGCCTGCATGCCCGGTGTGCTGTCGCAATCTGCATTCACCATGCCTTCCTCTGAGATCACGGCTTCGCTGTCTTCTGCCAGAAAACGCGCGATCAGCACCGCATCGGATACATCTACGGAATCATCGCAGTTGGCATCTCCGATCAAGCCTTTTTTCTGCGGCTCCGGTGTTGTTGTGGTGGTCTTGACCGGCTCCGGAAGTTCCGGATCATAAGTATCCCAATCCGGCAGTTCATCCAGCGTGATGCAGTATTCGCTGTTATAGATCTTCGAAAGCTCTTCCGGATCGTTCAGTTCGATCAGATAACGCTCATACCACGGGCAGAAATACAGCCAGTAAGCCTTTTCATTGAGGAGATTCTCCAGCGACGGGATCGTGTCGTTTTCACTCATGCAGACCATTTTCTG
>DMBA01000018.1 GCA_003446315.1 Ruminococcus sp.
AGGCTTGCCCTGGGGTAATTCATTGCTTTCTTGCGGTAAACAATATTGCAGAGTTGCTTTTATAATATATATAATAAAGTCAAAAATAAGATGGGAATAGTATCTTTTCTCGAGCTTATTAACGATGATTATTCGTATATTCAGGTAAGACCATGAAAAAGATTCTGACAGCAAAACTGAAATCCAACAGCGGTGCCTCCCTGATGGCAGCACTCCTGTTCTTTGTTATGGCCGCAACTGTCGGCTCGATCGTGCTTGCGGCAGCGACTGCATCGAGCGGCCGGCTTGCAGGGTTAAAGCGGGATGAGCAGGCACATTATGCGGTAAACTCCGCCGCGGATATGTTTTCAAGACTGCTTGAAGACAAAGAAGTGATCCTGAAACTGACACTGACAGAAAAAGACGGCACACAATCCACTACGCTTTCGTATGTAGATCCCTCCGACACAGCCGAAGTGCTGAATAATCCGGATGCGCTGATTCTTCCTTCTCTGGTGAACAGTTTATATAGTTCGCTGACTTACAACGCAAAATTTCCGGATTACGAACTTGCTGATCTTGATGATTTCACAGGAAAAAAAGAAGTAACGATTGTAGTCAATAACGACAATGATAACCATAATGGTCTGAATGTCAAAGCTACCGTTTCAATGAACAAGGCGCTTGATCTTCTCGTGGTGTTTGAACCTGCTGCCGCAGGGGCAACCGGAACGGTGAAAGTCCGTTACACCGCCGTGATCGAAACGAAAGAGACGATCGACGATCATGACATGGAAAATACCGTTGACGTTTCAGGCGACAAGCGCAACACCGTACGCAACCGCACATATACCGTCAGATGGACCAATCCGGTCATGGAATAGAGAGAATCCGATGATGATTAAGAAACTGAAAAGTAATTCCGGTGAAACAATCGCTGAAGTACTCGTGGCATCTCTGGTCGTGGTGCTCGCTGTTTTGCTGTACACGATGATGGTGCAGTCATCATTCCGTATCATCACAACCTCTGAAAAGGCGATGAAGGAAATGTATGAAACGGAAAGCAGTATTGAGGCAGGAGAAGTGACTCCTACATCTGCACCGGTGTCGTTTCAAATCAGCGGTGTTACCAATCCCGGTATTTCCTATCCCGGGGATTTGAACGGGATTACTGTCAGCCTGTACACCAAAAGTGACATTAAGTCCTACACTTACGTAAAACATTGACCGGGCACTCCGGATCACAAAAAGGGTAACGATATGAAAGCAGTAATGAGAAAACTGAGAAATAACATCGGTACATCTCTGGCAGAGGTGCTTGTAACCGTGCTTTTGCTGAGCATCATGGGTGTTGCTTTAACGGTGGGTGTTACGACCGTACATCGTACATACAGCCAGATCGTCCGTAAGGCGAATGAGCAGACACTGCTGTCAACGACCCTGATTGAAATGCGTAACGCGATCCGCAGATCGGTTGATTATGCGAACGGAAAATTCAAATCGGAAGAGGGTTACTGGTTTTCTTTCGAAAATGCCGGTACCGGTGAAAAGGGAATTCAGATTGCTTACTACATGGAAGTGGACGGAGCGAAAGTCGACAGCATTCCGCTTGTAAGCGAAGCGGACGGGAAAATCTCAGACGTATATTCCAGTTTCACTTCTGTTGCACCGGCGGCAGGGAAAGACGGCATTTTTGTGATTACGGGTCTTGAGGTAGGCAACGGAACGGATGTGCCGACCAAACTGGATTCCTATAAAGTGCGGCAGATTATCAAGGGAGGTTCCGAATGACACATAAGAAGAATAAAGCGGGTTTTACGCTTGCGGAACTGCTGCTGACAGTTGCCATTCTGATCATCCTGTTCGGACTTGGGTTTGTTGCCGTCACAGCATATATCAGAGATCTTCGTCTCAATGAGATGGACTGGACTGCCAAGGAGATTTTTATTGCGGCCCAGAACCAGCTCAGCAAAGCAAAGGAAAACGGAACGCTGGCAGAATACAATGCGCTTCCAAACGATAAGAAAGATACGCTGGCTAACGGCCGCTGTTACGTGGTTTATAAGGGAACTTCGCTCGACAGCAATCCTGCCTGGACCATGCTCATGCCGTTCGGTGCGATTGATGAAACCGTTCGTCTCGGCGGAAGTTACATTATTGAATTCGATCCGAAAGCAGCCACTGTGACACAGACGTACTACTCAGACAACTATCCATTTGGCGATTATAACACTGATCTGCAGGCGGGCATTTCCGATCGCGGCGAAAGAAAGCATTATGACGGGAATCACATTATCGGCTGGTATGCGGGTGATGCGGAATCACTTCCTTATGATGAAGTGAAAGATACTCCGGTACTGGTAGTTGAAAATGCTGCCCAGCTGATCGCGCAGGTGAACGGGCTTACGGAAAGCGACCGCAAAGTAACACTCTGTGTCAAAGGACTCACAAGTGAGGCGACAACCACGATCGTTCTGACAAAAGATGCACTGAATAACTGGAAGTATATTCTCGATGATATCACGACAGGGTCTGATCACTTTGTGCAGAAAGTCGTTTCCAAATCGGGCACGGCATTCATTCCCGGTGAGGATATTGAACTGTTTGTCACGGTCATGACTTCAAAGGCCAGTACACTCAGCAATGTCAAGGAAAGCAACCACGTAGTCACAAACAGCCTGTTTGCTTCGTCGGAAGAAAGCAGCGGCGCTGTCACAGCTCATATTGCCAACTTCCGGCATCTTGAAAATCTTGACAGCAATATTTCCAATATTAAATATGCTCCGGCAGACGGCGGTATCAACCTTACGAAGGCGGAACAGGTCGAGGATCTGAAATGGTCTGAGTTCAAGATCGGAAACACCTATTATCCGATCAAACCGTATACCGGAACAGCCGGCGGTATGTTTAACGATATGCCGAACTACTATCCTGTCAGCAATCTGCCGGCATCCTTCACTTATGAAGGGAACAACCGTTACATAGACGGTGTGACAATTGATGTTTCCGACACACTGTTTACACCGAATGCCGGTCTGTTTGGAACGGTAAGCGGTGCGCTGACCGTGAAAGACCTTGAATTACGGAATTTCAATATTAACCTGAATCAAAACTTCTCTGCAGCGAACGCAGGCGCTCTGGTCGGCAGTTCAAGCGGAGCCCTTACGATCACAAATGTCATCGCGTATAATACGCTTCCGCAAAAAACGGCGGCAGCTCTTGCTGCAGAAGCGCAGCTGGAAATCAGAGCAGGAAACTGTGCGGGCGGTCTTGTCGGGAATGCATCGTCCGCAACGATTACCGGCTCTGCGGCGGCGGTATATGTCAGAGGCAGAACCGCAGCGGGAGGTCTGATCGGCAATCTTGGCGGGGGAACAGTCAGAAATTCGTATGTCGGCGGACATACGACAGACGGTGAGTTTGTCTTCCCGCCGAATACGGGTGCTGCAGACGGACTGCCGGGACGGCCGAATGTGTGGGCTACATCCGTTGACGGACACGCCGGCGGATTTGCGGGAACTGCCGGTACGGTGAGTTTTACAAACTGCTATACGACTGCTTCTGCATATGTTCAGTCTTCCGCGCAGGCGACAGGCGGCACAGCGAATCTGTTTATTGGAACCAGCGAAGATATTCCGGCAGGTTCCTATGCTGCAGGATGGACCTATAAAAACGGAAAGATCGTGTATCCGGATCTTTGGATGAAAGATTTTGTGGATAATACACAAATGCTGCTTCAGCCGTCTGAATACAACTATGATCCGTTCTGGGATAACGACTATTATCCTTACAGATTAGTTCAAACGACTGATGATGTCTGGTTCCTGAAGACCCATGTCGGTGACTGG
>DMBA01000206.1:0-307 GCA_003446315.1 Ruminococcus sp.
ACGAAAGGGATGGAGCAAATGGAGCTTGTATATACATTGAAAGGATTGGATTGCCCGCATTGTTCGGCAAAGATCGAGCATGAGATCGGGAAGCTGGAAGGTGTGACCGGATCGGCGGTGAATCTGATGAAGCAGACATTGACCGTTGAAACGGAGCAGGCAGCAGATGCCATGTACCGGATGGTGGAGCAGATCGTGCACAAGCATGAGCCGGATGTGGAAGTGATCCGGCATGCGCATACACATGAACATTCGCATGAACACGCACATGAAGACGGCATATTCACCTTTACGCTCGAAGGACTGG
>DMBA01000206.1:390-7008 GCA_003446315.1 Ruminococcus sp.
ACGGGAAGTCGGTTTGCTGGAAGGGTTATCGAATGTTTCGGTGAACCTGATGCAGCAGACGCTGACCGGCAAAGCGGACGGCATGGATGAAGAAGCGCTGCATGAAGCAGTGGAACAGATCGTGCACAAACACGAGCCGGATGTAACGGTACGGCATCATCATGCACATCACGCCCATGCACATACACATGAACAATCGCATGCGCATGCACATGAAGACGGCATGTTCACCTTTACGCTCGAAGGACTGGACTGCCCGAATTGTGCAGCGAAAATCGAACGGGAAGTCGGTTTGCTGGAAGGGGTATCGAATGTTTCGGTGAATCTGATGCAGCAGATGCTGACCGGCAAAGCAGGCGGCATGGATGAAGAAGCGCTGCATGAAGCAGTGGAACAGATCGTGCACAAACACGAGCCGGATGTAACAGTACGGCATCATCATCACGCGGCACATGAGGCACACGAGGTGCACGCGCACGAGCACGCGCATACGGAAACCAAAGCAGCACAGAAGCCGGACAGCGACCGGATCATGTGGCTCCGGCTGATTGCAGGCGGCGTGATCTTTGCGATCGGATTTGTGCTTTCGCTTACGGCAGTACCCAAGGCAGTATCGGCAGGACTGCTGATCGCTGCATATATTGTGCTGGGCTATGATGTTGTGCTGCATGCGCTGAAAAATATCATGCGCGGCAGAATCTTTGATGAGCATTTTCTGATGAGCGTTTCCACGATCGGTGCATTTGCGCTGGGCGAATTTCCGGAAGCGGCGGCGGTAATGTTGTTTTATCAGACCGGCGAATTTTTCCAGTCGCTGGCGGTCAAGCGCTCCCGCAAATCGGTTTCTGCGCTGCTGGATATCCGACCGGATACAGCCAATCTTATGCAGGACGGCTGGCCTGTTGCGGTACATCCGGATACCATCGCAGCCGGTGAAACGATCCTGATAAAAGCGGGAGAACGTGTCCCGCTGGACGGCATTGTTCTGACCGGCGAATCGACACTGGATACCGCGGCACTGACGGGCGAATCTGTCCCGCGCACGGTGCGGCAGGGCGATGAGGTGCTGTCCGGCTGCATCAACGAAAGCGGCACACTGACTGTTCGTGTGACAAAGCCGTTCGGAGAATCCACGGCATCCCGCATCATTGATATGGTGGAAAATGCGGCAGCGCGGAAAGCCCCGACGGAAAATTTCATCACCACTTTTGCAAGATATTACACCCCGATCGTTGTTGCGCTGGCAGCATTGCTGGCGATTGTGCCGCCGCTGATGCTGCATGGGGTCTGGTCGGAATGGATCCGGAGAGCGTTTGTATTCCTGATCGTATCGTGCCCGTGTGCATTGGTGATCTCCGTTCCGCTGACCTTTTTCGGCGGGATCGGTGCGGCATCGCGTCACGGCGTATTGGTCAAGGGCAGCAATGATCTGGAGGCGTTGAGCAGGGTCAGACAGCTTGCGCTGGATAAAACCGGCACGCTGACAAAGGGTGAATTTCATGTGCAGAAGATGATCCCGGCGGATGGCTTTTCGGAATCGGAGCTGCTGGCATATGCGGCATGCTGTGAACAGAATTCCAATCATCCCATTGCAAAATCCATTTTGTTTGCATACGGCGAACAGCCTGTGCAGCCGGCATCCACAGAGGAGATCTCCGGATACGGCATAAAGGCAGAAGCGGATGGAAAAACGGTTTATGCGGGCAGCGGCAGACTGATGGAACGGCATAATATTCCGTATCAGCACTGTGAAGAAGCCGGCACGAAAGTTTATGTTGCGGTCAACGGCAAATATGCCGGCTGCATCATCTGTGCGGATGTCCTGAAGCCGGACAGCAAAAAAGCGGTTGCAGCGCTGCGGAAAGTCGGCGTGGAGAAGCTGATTATGCTGACCGGTGATGATGAACGCATTGCAGAAACGGTTGCGTCAGAGCTTGGCATGGATGCCTATTATGCCGGATTGCTGCCGGCGCAGAAAGTGGAGCGTCTGGAGCACATCTCCGCAGCGATGGCAGAAGGGGAGAAACTGGCATTTGTCGGCGACGGCATCAATGATGCGCCGGTGCTGGCGCGTGCAGATGTCGGCATAGCGATGGGCGCACTGGGCGCAGATGCAGCGATCGAAGCAGCAGACGTTGTGCTGATGACAGATGAACCTGCGAAGCTGGCAGAAGCGGTGGTGCTGGCGCGGCAGACCAAACACATCGTGGTACAAAATATTGTATTTGCGATCGGCGTGAAGATTCTGCTGTTGCTGTTGGGTGCACTGGGCATTGCGGGCATGTGGGCAGCGGTGTTCGGCGATGTTGGTGTCACGGTCATAGCAGTTCTGAATGCAATGCGCATGCTCCGGAAATAGTGCCGTGCAGACCATAAAAGTGTCTCCGGCGGATTTATAATGAGGGCGGTACGCATATAGAAATATTCAGCCATAGTACTTCTGATTTCAAGTCAAAAGTACTATGGCGTTTCTATTTCCAGTGCGGATATTGATGATATTCCCAAGCGGTATATCTGTGCAAGCCGGGCGGCGATCATATGATCTATGAGCAGAAGTCGGATTGATCTGAGCAGTCAAATCAGTACGATGCCCCAAAGCAGTGCTTCGGGGCAAACTTCTATATGGGCATCAGCCGATTGACAAAAGAGGGGCAGTTTTTTGCATATGGTCAATGCTCTGCGGAGCCGTCCTCTTTCTGCAAAAAGCGGAGCTTTCTGAGGATCAGTTGAGCCGTCAGACCGGTCAGCATACCGGCAACAGAACCGGCAGCCAGCAGGATGGGAAGATATGCCAGCACGCTGAGGGAGCGCATCACAATGATCGCCGCGCCGATCTGCCCGGTGTTATGCAGCATTGCACCGATCACACTGCAAAGCCAGATCTGTTTTTCCGGCAGGATCTTCCGCAGCAGCAGCATACCGGTCAGGCAGAAAACGGAGCCGCAAACGCTGTAGATCAAAGCGGAAGGATTGCCGCTGAACATTGCGCCGAGCAGCAGTCTTGCCGCGACCATACAAGCGGTTTCCCGCGGAGAATAGTGAAAAACGGCATACACAGTCACAATATTGGCAAGCCCCAGTTTCATGCCGGGGATCGGCAGGATATTCGGAAACCGCAGCTCTACAATGAACAGGATCAGGGACATTGCCGTGAGCAAAGAGATGGTGGTCAGGCGTTTGATGTTCATGAAGCATCCCCCTCTGCAAACCGGATGATGAGCTTATTGGGCAGACAGACGATCGGCATGGAATCGGATTTCAATGCGCCCATATGCACGCAGGTCTGATCCGGACAGCCTGCTTCGGATACCTTGATCCTGCCTTCTGAAACGGTAACGAGATTATAGGATTTGCCGTCCGGCGATTCGATCCGGAAAGCAGTATCTTTTGCATTTGCAAGGTCGATCGTGCGGATCACAATGCCGTCCTGCACGATCTCAACGGTCTGGTGTTCCGAGGGCAGCAGCATCCGGACAGATAACACGACTGCGAGCAGGAAAACCGCTGCCGTTGCGATCATCACAGCCTTATTCTTCACGGTGCATCACCTCGACCGGCATCGTGCCGTCAGACTGAAACCGGTCAGCGATGCCCTCAGAGACCATCACACAGCCGTCATCCGTCACAAGGATCATTTCAAAGTCGCTGCACCGCTTCCAATGGGCAGCCGCCTGTTCTGTTCCCTCGACATAAAGAGCAGTGGAGAGCGCATCACAGCGCACGCCGGAATCACCGATGACCGTCACGGAAACCAGTCCGTTTTCTGCCGGATAACCGTCCGCCGGATCCAGAATATGACAATAGCGCTTGCCTTCATCATCTTCAAAATATCGCTCATAATTGCCGGATGTGATGACTGCCTGATCCGTGATCTGAACGATCCCGAAGCTGTTATCGGGATCAAACGGGTTTGTGATCGCCACATTCCAGGGCGAGCCGTCCGGTTTTGTGCCCATCGCCTGCACATTGCCGCCGAGACTGACAATTGCCGCAGAGATATCGTTTTCCTGCATGACCTGCATCACGGCATCGCCGGTATACCCTTTGACCAGCGCCCCCAGATCAATCTGCATGGAATCCGGAACAGAAAGCATCCCGTCTGAAACGGTCAGTGCGCTGTCATCGGCAAGGGCGAGCAATGCGGCAATATCGTCATTTTGCGGAACCTGATAGGAACCGGTCGTGAAGCCCCATGCTTGCAGCAGCGGATAAAGCGAGATGCAAAGTGCGCCGCTGCTTTCTGCGGAGACCTGCCGTGCCGTATCGAGAATCGCAGTGAAATCAGGCGAGACCGGAACCGGCGCACCGCCGGCATGATTTGCTGCCCAGACTTCGCTTTCTGCATCCGTGACAGAAAAAGTGCGTTCCAATTCTGTGATGCGTTCTTCCGCAGCACGCAGCGCATTGGATGCATTGGAGCCGTATGCCTTGAGATTCATATAAGTATCCATCGCAAACAGATCGGCTGACTGCATCTGAGCCGCCTGCGGATCGGCAGCAGATTCTGTCGTGCCGCATCCGGTCAGCAGCAGCAGAACGGCAGCGGCTGTAAGCATTCGTTTCATCTGGGGATCCCTTCCTTTTGAATTAGCAGTATATAACTATCATATTATAACACAGAACGTTTTTTTTTGCAATGGGGCAGCGGAAATAAATCAAAGATGCGCTTTTTCTGCTGCAATTGGTTTTCCCTCTTGACTTTAACGCTTTTTTGTGCTAAAATAGTCATACACATCATATGCGCAAGTTTATGCGCGACAAGCAAACAGGAAAGGACGTACTACTCATGCCGATTATTGATATTCTGGAACGGAATGCCGCACTTTACGGCAATGATTCCGCTTTGGTTGAACTGAATCCGTCCGTGATCGAACCGCGCCGCGTCACATGGAAGGAATTTGAACTGATCGAACCGCGCCGCCCCAATTATTTCCGCCGTGAGATCACATGGAAGGTCTTCAATGAAAAAGCAAACCGCTTTGCACATTTTCTGATTTCCCGCGGTGTCAAGAAGGGCGATAAGGTCGCCATTCTGCTGATGAACGGCATCGAATGGCTCCCGATCTATTTCGGTATTCTGAAGGTCGGTGCACTGGTTGTGCCGCTGAATTATCGTTATGCAGCCGATGAGATCGAATATTGTGTCGGGCTTGCAGATGTATCGGTTCTGGTTTTCGGGCCGGAATTCATCGGCAGAGTCGAGGAACTGGTCGATACGCTCGGCAATGACCGCATGCTGCTTTATGTCGGACAGGGCTGCCCCGGATTTGCAGAAAGCTATGATACGCTGACTGCCAATTTCCCGAGCACCACGCCGCCGGTTCATCTCACGGATGAAGATGATGCCGCCATTTATTTTTCTTCCGGCACGACCGGTTTCCCGAAAGCGATCCTGCACAATCATGAAAGCCTGATGCATGCATGTAAGGTTGAGCAGGCGCATCATGGTCAGACGAAGGATGATGTATTCCTCTGCATTCCGCCGCTGTATCACACCGGCGCAAAGATGCACTGGTTCGGCAGTTTTCTGGTCGGCGGAAAGGCAGTGCTGCTCAGCGGCGCGACCCCGAATGTCATTCTGGATGCTGTTTCCTCTGAAAAATGTACGATCGTATGGCTGCTGGTGCCGTGGGCACAGGATATTCTGGATGCGATCGAAAGCGGCAAGGTATCCCTCAGCGATTATGAGCTTTCGCAGTGGCGGTTAATGCATATCGGTGCACAGCCGGTTCCGCCCAGCCTGATTACCAGATGGAAGAAATACTTCCCGCATCACCAGTATGACACGAATTACGGTCTGAGCGAATCCATCGGGCCGGGCGCACTGCATCTGGGCGTTGAGAATATTCACAAGGTCGGCGCGATCGGAAAAGCGGGATACGGCTGGGAAAGCAAGATCATTGACGAAAACGGCAATACGGTTCCGCGCGGCGAAGTCGGTGAACTTTGCGTCAAGGGGCCGGGTGTCATGACCTGTTATTATCACGATGAAGAAGCAACGAAGCAGGTATTGATGCCGGATGGCTGGCTGCGCACCGGTGATATGGCGCGGGAAGATGAAGACGGCTTTGTATTTCTGGTTGACCGCAAAAAGGATGTTATCATCACGGGCGGTGAAAACCTGTATCCGGTACAGATCGAAGATTTCATTCGCACAAACAACAAGGTCAAGGATGTCGCAGTCATTGGTTTGCCGGATAAGCGTCTGGGCGAGATCGCCGCAGCGATCATTTCCCTGAAGGACGGCTGCACCTGCACGGAAGAAGAAATGAACAAATTCTGCGAAGCACTGCCGCGCTATAAGCGTCCGCGCAAGATCATTTTCGCAGAAGTACCGCGCAATCCCACCGGCAAGATCGAAAAGCCGAAGCTCCGCAAGATCTACGGCGCAGATAAGCTGGTAGCAGAGCAGAATCAGAGCTGACAATCGGAGCCATGTGTCTCCGCGGAGATACCGATTCAATCGGCGGTTCTTTCAGAGAATATACAAACAAAAGCGGACGGCATTCAATGCGGATGCCAATATAGAAGATTTGCCCCGAAGCGATTCACAAAAGCGCTTCGGGGCATTGTTTTTTTACGGTTGCTAAGTGAAATCAGAATTTACCATATGATTTC